>JBGTHR010000092.1:0-1754 GCA_041746095.1 Gammaproteobacteria bacterium
TGCGTGGATTTGACGCGCTACCAGCTCCTTGCCTACGCCTGATTCTCCGTGCAGATATACCGGCGCCTGACTGCGTGCGAGCTTGACGATCGTCGCCTTGAGCTTGCGCATCGCAGGCGACTCACCCAGCAGTTTGTCCATACCTGAGTTAGCGTTATCACTATTCTCTGGGTCTTCAAGTTTTCCAGGGATGGATTGCGACAGCTTGAGTGCACTGTCTATCAGCCCGCGAAGTATGGGAAGGTCGATCGGTTTGGAAACAAAATCGAATGCCCCAGCCTTGAGCGATTGCACGGCGCTATCCATATTGCCATGCGCGGTGATCATGGCGACCGGCAGCCCTGGATAATGCCGCTGAATGTATTCCACCAATTCGATGCCGTTGCCATCCGGCAGCCGCATATCGGTAAGGCAGATATCGAAGTCCTGACTCTGCAACAGCGCCTTGGCCTCGAACAGGTTGGCGGCGGCGCTGGTATCGAGCTGCATTCGGTTGAGCGTGATCTCCAGCAGTTCACGGATATCCGGTTCATCATCAACAATCAGCGCGCGTTGCATGAGGCGTCTCCGAAGTTGATGTGGAAATTCATGTATCCGATTGCTGGCATGTCTTATATCCTGGTGTTTTATCATTTGAGTTTAATTTATCTCGACAGTCATGCCTTGCTTTTCGCTCTGGTCATGGCCTGCACCAGTGGATTATGTTCTTTGATAGTGACATGCGGTGGGTGAAGGCTGACCAAATCCCTTGAAACTGGAAAGTGGATGCGAAAGCAACTACCGGTTACTGTTTCAATATAGCTCAAATCACCGCTGTTGTTCTGGCAGAGCTCACGCGAGATATACAGGCCCAGGCCGGTGCCGCTGCCACTGGTGGTGAAGAACGGTTCAAACAATTGCGCCTGCCTCTTTTTGCTTATGCCCGGTCCGTTATCAGTAATATCAAGATAGAGATAATTAGAATCCTGTGCTGCGCCACCCGCCATCGTTACCTTCAATGGTTTGTCTTTACTGGCAGCATACTTGCGGGCGTTGGTGCATAGATTCCACATCACCTGATGCAGATGATTGGGATCCATCTGGATTTCGGTATCCACGGGCTCGATACTGAGTTTGTACCAGTCAGTAGCCATTGTGTGTATACGGCCAAATTCAGCGGTGAAATGTTCCAGCCATGCATGTAACCGTATATTTTCAACGTGCGAGGATTCCTTTCTTGATAGTCCCAGTACATTTTCAATCACGCGGTTCAGCCGTCCGGCGTGATCATTGATGATATCCACCAGGCGTTGATCCATACTCTGCAGGTCAGGAGATTCCTGCAGGAGTTGCGCGGCGTGACTGATGGCGCCCAGCGGATTGCGAATTTCATGGGCGATACTTGCGGTCAGGCGTCCCAGCGAAGCCAGCTTGGTCGCCTGTACCTGCCGGCTGATGTCGGCATTGTCATCGACATAGAGTATCGAACCCCGGTCCTCTTTTCGCCCGCCCACGCGCACAAAGCGTATGCGCAGCTCCCGGTGTTCTCCTCCACTCGATAATACGCCGGTGTGACTTTGGGAATTTTCCGTGTCACGCAAATGCGTCCAGGTAGTGAACAGCTCCTGCAAGCCAATAGAGTATTGCCGAATGGAATACAGAGTTCTGGTTTGCGCAACACCCAGCAGATTTCGCGCTGCCTTGTTGATCAGTTTGATAATGCCATCATCGTCGACCACCAGAATACCGGACTGCATGCGATTGACGATCTGATC
>JBGTHR010000093.1:0-4072 GCA_041746095.1 Gammaproteobacteria bacterium
TGGATGCCTCCGGCGACTGCAATGCGGTGGGTATTGTGGGATTTCATTATGCTGTTCGTAATGTGGGCAGTGATGATGGTGGCCATGATGGTGCCTTCGGTGATACCCATGGTCATAATGTTCGCCGCCGTCAATAGAAACAAACGGGCAAACCAGCAGAGTTCTGTCTCCACATTTGTTTTTTTGAGTGGTTATCTGATCGCCTGGACGCTGTTTAGTCTGCTGGCAAGTCTGCTGCAGTGGCCATTGCATAGCCTTGGCTTGATGAATTCGATGATGGAAAGCAATAGTTTTCGGCTTAGTGGTGGAGTATTGATTGCCGCTGGACTCTATCAGTGGACACCTCTCAAGGATGCTTGTCTGCACCAGTGTCGTTCGCCGCTGGGATTTGTCATGACACAATGGCGAGATGGTCGATCGGGTGCACTAAGGATGGGAGTACATCATGGCCTGTATTGCATCGGTTGTTGCTGGGCTTTAATGATGGTGCTGTTTGCGGTCGGCGTCATGAACATGCTGTGGGTATTGTTGATTGCCATCTTTGTATTGCTTGAAAAGATTCTACCCGCACCACTTGTGGGTAGAATTACTACCGGTTTGGGACTCGTAATCTGGGGTGGCTACTGGCTCACATTGACAGGATGATTCAGACGAATAATTAATTAAGAGTCGAACGGGTCTTATTGTTCAGGTAGTTGTATTGTCAGCCCGTTAATGGTGATATTCAAGTTGCTGATAGCGCCAGTGCCCACCTGAGTTGCTTGACCCGTCTCCAGGTTTAAGGTGTAGAGTTGGGAAAAGGTAAAACCTGGAGTGTTCAGGGCGAGCAGGGCCAGACCATCATTGCCTGCAATATCAAATCCTGCCAAATTAGAGCTATCAAAGCCCAAATCCCCAATGGTTTGAAGTTCACCTGTTTCTGGGTCAGATATCTGCACCAGGATGTCCAGAGCTGAGTCGATGCCATACAATACTGTGTCATTAGCGCCATTAAAGCTGTTGGTATGCGCCAGAGAAATGACATTTGGAGTCGAACCATCGTTGTCGTCATCCGAGCTGTAGTCAAGTGGATCCAGTAAACTCACCAGGCCATCCTCGACATCGTCAACCCTTAGATTTTGTCCGATATCACTCACGCTGAGGAGGCTGTCCTCTACCGGATCAAAATCCACTCCAAAAAAGCCTCCCGACAGATCCGTATCGAGTGTGGATGCCAGCGTGGCCTGGCCGGTGTCAGTATCCAGAATATAAAGGTTTGCCTGGTTGGAAAGCGCATACAACTCTTGAGTCTGAGGTCGGAAGTCCATGTCGAATATAAATTCGCCAGTCTGCAGACCGCTAATGCTGACTGAGTCGATCAATGTATCGGGTGTCTGCGGGTTAAAGCTGATCAAAAAGTTGTTGCCGCCAAGGGCAAATACTACGGGGGTTGCCGGAGTTTGAACTGCTAACCCCGTTATGATCTCCTCACCACCTATGGCGCCAACCAAGGTGGCGGCGCCGCTAACCAGGTTGATGCGATACAGGCTGGATGTAGTGGCAGCGGATTCAGTTAGCGCCGCAAATGCACGGCCATTGGCCTCTATATCCAGTGCAGTGAACTGATTGGCATCAATACCCAGAGGACCTATTGTATTTAACGAACCATCCGCTATGGGATCCAGTGTGGCGAGTACATCCAAACTTGAATCAATAACATAGAGCGTAGTGGCAGTCACTCTCTGAAAGCTGTTTGTATAGGCTCCGGCATTAATGTTTGGATTGGCGCCAACGTTAGTATCACCACTGACATAGGCCAAAGGGTCATCGGTCTGGGTATTCCCGTCGTCGGGGTCTATGCTAAGATTCTGACCGGAATCACTGAGCAGGCGCAGCCTGTCTGCAACCGGATTTATATCGATGCCAAAGGCCGTGCCGTTTGGTATTGTGTCCGTAGTGGAATCAATAACTGCCTCACCGGTTTCAGTACTTATGATATAAAGACTACCCTGATCGCTGACGGCATACAGATCATTGCTGGAAGGGCGGAAATCGATTCCTGTGATTGTTTCGCCTGCTGCCAGGCCAGTGATATCGAGCGTTGGACCCAGAACTGCGGGTCTGTCTGCTTCAAATGAAATCAGTCTGTTAGCTTGAGTGACAGCAAAAATCTGTCCGATGGCTGCTGGGTTGCCACCACCGTCATTATCATTGTCGTCATCAGAATCGCGGTCAAAGAGGCTAGAATTTTTCCCTATGCAGCCAACCAGCAACAGGCAGACAACGATAAATGTCACAGTCTGACGAAACATTGGCCGCCTATGCATATCCAGTGTGACTTGCATGTTTGACTTCATCAAAACACCTCATGTCTTCGAACGCTTTCATCGATATATGATACCTCGAATTATGGTTGGAGAAACCAGCTTACAGTCGCATTTAAAGCCTCTAGAAGACATTTACTGGCGTTACTATTTATATTGTAATGAGAATCATTGCATTTTAAACTTATAAGATTATCGTATCAGGACACATCTTGGTCAGTTAAGGCCATGTGTTTGTAAATGAGGGCCTGATCCCATGTTTTATGCGCGTGCATAGGAGAGCATATGTTTCGTTTTTTAAATCAGTATCGTTTTCGCCTGGCATTATCACTGGCGATGTCGCTTGCGGCGTTTGAGCTTTACGCAGAACCTCTGCAATCACCTCGACAGGTGCTGGAAAACTATTCCGATATTGCATTCGCCACTTATTCCGATGCGCTGACTACTGCGGAAAGTCTTCAAGCCAGTATAAATGCACTGGTCCAGGAACCGACAGCTGATAATCTGGCTAATGCCAGACAGGCGTGGCTTGATGCCCGTGTACCGTATGGTCAGACCGAGGGGTTTCGTTTTGGCAATCCGGTGGTTGATGAATGGGAAATCCAGGTTAATACCTGGCCGCTGGATGAAGGGCTGATTGACTATGTCACCGGCGCTAGATATGAGGCCGAACAGGGTAACGAGGCGTCGCAGGCGAATATCATTGGCAGCCAATCCGTACTTGCCTTTGGAGAAGATATTTCAACACGTAAAATCAATGCCGATCTGCTGAAATCATTCAATGAACTGGGTGGCTCGGAGGCCAATGTTGCGACCGGTTATCATGCGATTGAATTTCTGCTCTGGGGACGGGATTTAAATGCCAAACCCACGGATTCAGGACAGCGGCCTGCGACTGATTATAACGCTCGTGAAGGTCATTGCACGAATGGTCGGACGATAATCGCAAATTCGAAGACATGTGAACGCCGTGGTGAATATTTGACTGCGGCGGCAGGGTTGCTGGTTGGCGATCTGCGCGAGATGACGCAGCAGTGGGCCAAAGACAAGTCAAATAATTACCGCCAGCAGTTGCTTGCCCTGCCGTCCGAGGAAGGCCTCAAGCGGATGCTGAGGGGTGTTGGCGCGCTGGCTGGCGCCGAGTTGTCAAACGAGCGTATGCGGGTTGCCTTGCTTGCGCGCTCGCAGGAAGATGAACACTCCTGTTTCAGTGATAACACGCATGTGGATATTGTCGAGAATGCACAGTCGATTCGAAATATTTACCTGGGCAGCTACCGGCGTATCGATGGTACGACAGTTAAAGGCGCCAGTCTGTCGAAACTGGTTGAGCAGAGTAAACCGGAAATTGACCGGCGTATGCGTGAAGAACTGGATGTTACCACACAAGTGGTGAATGCAATTAATGAAGCGGCGCAACAAGGCGAGCATTTCGACCAACAAATCCTGGATGATAATCCTGAGGGTAATCGGCGTATACAAGCCGCAATCTCAGTACTGGAGGGACAGACTGATACGCTCCTGAAGGTGGCGGCAGTGCTTAGCATACAGAACTTGAATACCAGCATTGATTAGCCTAAGCCGGTGGCCAGCCGTATTTGCGCTGCTGGCCTGTGGTCTGTTCACGGGCTGTGATTCCGCTAACTCACTGGCGAGTTATGAGCCTGGAGAACATCTGTCCGGTGGTGAGACCACTGTCGCAGAGTCCTCCCGCAACGCATTCTCGCTTCCGGCTGCGAATATACCTATCAATACACGGGGTAATTTCT
>JBGTHR010000094.1:0-2028 GCA_041746095.1 Gammaproteobacteria bacterium
AATTTTTAAAAGTACATGGCCCCATGTCTCTGAAAGTTGCAACCATTCAAAACAGCAAGCAAGAGGCTAAATCTAAACGTCTGTTTGTTGGCCGTGGCCTGTACCTGGAAATCGCACCGAGTGGTGGTAAATGGTGGCGTCTAAAATATCGTATCGATGGCAAGGAAAAGCGCATTTCATTGGGTGTCTATCCTGATGTCGGGCTGAAAGAGGCCAGAGCTAAATGCAATGAAGCCAGACAATTACTGGCTAATGGCGTAGATCCCAGTGCCCATCGGCAAGCACTGAAATCTGCAAAGTTCGAAAAGAATGGAAATAGCTTTGAAGTGGTCGCCAGAGAGTGGTTCGTCAAATTCTCACCACAGTGGGCCACATCCCATTCCAGCAAGCTCATACGTCGGCTGGAACAAAATATCTTCCCGTATGTAGGCAGTTTACCCATTGGTGAAATCACCGCGTCCATATTACTGGATGTCTTACGCCGTATCGAAGATCGGGGGCATCTAGAGACGGCTCATCGAACCAAGCAGAACTGTGGTCAGGTATTCCGCTATGCCATCGCCACTGGACGGACTGAACGTGACCCTACGGCTGATTTAAAGGGCGCCTTACCGCCGGCGATCAACACGCACTATGCGCGCATGACCGATACTAAGAACATTGGACACTTGCTTAGAGCCATAAATGATTATCACGGATCGGTTGTCACACGCTGCGCACTCAGATTAGCGCCACTGGTATTTGTACGCCCTGGAGAACTGCGTGGCGCGGAATGGGTGGAAATTGACCTGGAAAAAGCCGAATGGCGAATACCCGCCCAGCGCATGAAGATGAATGCCTTGCACATCGTGCCACTCTCGACACAGGCACAGGCGGTTCTTAAAGAAATTCACCCTGTCACAGGTCACGGTAAATATGTCTTTCCGGGAGTCCGGAGCAATGGCCGTCCCATGAGTGAAAACACCATCAATGCTGCATTACGCTACTTAGGCTACAGCAAAGAACAGATGACCGGACACGGATTCAGGAGTATGGCGTCAACCCTCTTAAATGAACAAGGCTGGAATCGCGATGCAATAGAAAGGCAGCTCGCCCATGCAGAACGTGATTCAGTCCGCAATGCCTATAACTATGCGGAATATCTGCCGGAACGTAAAAAGATGATGCAGGCCTGGGCTGACTACTTAAACGGACTCACGCCACATAGTAAGCCTGACAGCACTATAAATATGTGATGCTTTGAAAAGCAAAGAATACAGATTATCCGATAATCCACTATAACTTATTAATCGTTACTTATTAATCCGCATCCTCTTGCCGCCTGTTTCAAGTTTACTTTTTATCAATAATAACACTCAGATTGAGCAACAGAAAAGCTCTCACTTATGGCCGAAGATTCACAGGTACGCCGATCAGCACTTATAAATCAATTATTTGCACAGCGGGTTAAATTTTCAGATGAAATATACCCTGAAGCCTCACCAACTGATAGCGAAGAAATAAAAGCGTTATTATACGAGGCTCGGTTTCAAAGAATAATGAAAATAGCAATAGCTTTGGAAGACGATTGTGTTGATAAGTCACTTTCTGCATTAGAGGGCATGTTAACTAATGAATACAAGGAACACAGCAACAAAAAACTAGCTGAGCAGGAGGCACAAGACGGTCAGTGGCCCTATAACCAGCCTGAGGCACGAGCAGATTTTACGGTTTGGTCGAAAATTAAGGAATGGACACCAGATGAAGCCGTTTTACTGATTAACAGCATAGACCCTCGAAAATTTAAAATAACAAGGATACTTCAGCCCGCATTTCTTAAAGTATCACCGACTGCAAGGCGCCTGGAGGAGCAATACTTCATAATTCTGCGTGCGATCACTGCAAATCAACTTACCGTACCATTTACCCCCGCAAAATTTCTAACTTGGGCAAAAGCAGCCAAGCTATCCGTTCCAGAAGAACTCAATGTCATCTCCAGAGCACCCTCAAATACCTATATAAAAAAGACACGTAAAGATCAACTGACGT
>JBGTHR010000095.1:0-7636 GCA_041746095.1 Gammaproteobacteria bacterium
AGTTTGGCAGAGTAATAAAGGAAGGTCCTGGAGAGGATTTTGCCAACCGCGAACAGATCGCGAAATTGCTGCGGTTTTCCTCAACTCATATAGACTCAACAGATGAAACGGCGTCACTCGAAGACTATGTTTCACGTATGCAGGAGAGTCAGAAGAAGATCTTTTACATCACCGCCGACAGTTTCACTGCCGCTAAAAACAGCCCGCATCTGGAGATCTTTCGCAAAAAGGGCATTGAAGTGCTGCTGTTGTCAGACCGTGTCGATGAATGGCTGATGAGTCACCTGCGTGAATTCGATGGCAAGCCTATGCAATCGGTCGCCAAAGGCGAGCTTGATCTGAGTGAAATTGAATCCGAGGAGGATAAGAAAGAGCAGAAGAAGGTTGCCAAAGAGGCGAAGGACGTCATTAAACGCATCAAAAAAGTCCTGGACAGCAAAGTCAGTGAGGTTCGCGTCTCACACCGGCTGACGAGTTCGCCGGCCTGCATTGTGATGAGTGAGCATGAGATGGCGTTATACATGCAGCATCTGATGAAGCAGGCCGGGCAGGATATTCCTCCCAGTAAACCTGCGTTTGAAATCAACCCCACGCACCCGATTGTGTTGCGTCTTAAAGATGAGGAAGATGAGAAACGGTTTGCGGACTGGACCGCAATGCTGTTCGATCAGGCGGTATTGGCGGAAGGCGGTCAGTTGGAGGATCCAGCCGGATTTGTGCGCAAGATGAATGAGTTGATACTGGATATCTCCAGCTAGATTATGCTGCTCCTTGCCGGTCACGCAAAGAAAATCAGAAAATCATCAAGTAACCATGATGCAGAATAAGGGTTGCAGCCAATCGATAATTTAGCTATCGCATCGACAGGTTAGTCCCGATAATAAAGCCACGGTCTGTTGGTCTTTTATCCCAACGAGAATAAAGCGATAGGAATTTCCCGGTAGCGTGAGGACTTGATCATAAAAATTAATGTGCTTGCTGCAAATTATCAGGCTGCCATTATGCCTGAGTGGCCAGCGCGCCGCTCAGGCCGGTGGCATTTCCATCACCGCTTGAAAGTCTGATAAATCGGAATTAACTGCGGTGACTCTGGATCTTATCAAAGTGTTACTGGTCGAGGATAATGAAACAACCTGCATGCCCTGCTGAAGCAGGGCGATAAATCGCTTTTCCAGGCAAAGCAGTCCGGGCGTAACCGAATACAGGTCATGCAGATTTAGCAGCCGTTTTTTCCTTGTTGTTGGCGACAGCCTGCTGTTTCCGGGATATTTTCTTGCCGATCAGGATCAGCCTGATTGCGCGTTCTGCCGCGTTTGCCAGATGTTTGCGGGATTCTCTCATGGCGTCCTGCAGGGTCATGTCGCGAGCGGCCGCACTTTCCAGACCGTGTATGCCATATTCAAAGACATCCCTCGCATCATCTGTAATCGCACCGCCGATTGCGATGACGGGTACTTTATGTTTTTTGGCGGCTCGCGCGACACCGGCAGGCGTCTTTCCAAACGCGGTCTGGAAATCAATTCTACCTTCACCGGTAATCGCCAGATCCGCGCCTTTCATGTGTCCAATCAGTCCAGTGGCGTCTACCACTATATCGATTCCGCTCTTTAATTTTGCGTTGGCGAAGGCAACCAGACCCGCACCCAGACCACCTGCCGCACCCGCGCCCGGCATGCGGCGTACATCCTTGCCTATATCCCGATTGATCAGATTACCCAGATGCTTCAGATTGGCATCCAGGGTTTTGACCATCTGCGGTGTCGCGCCTTTCTGAGGGCCAAATACATGCGCTGCACCTGTTTTACCATATAGCGGATTATTGACGTCGCAGGCGATGATGAATTTTGTCTTTTTGACTCTGGGATCAAGTTCGCTCATATCAATGCTTGTAATCGTATCCAGCATCCCTCCGGCGCCAAGGTCGCTAATGACCTGATTGTGTCCATCAAGAAACCTTGCTCCAAGCGCCTGAGCCATACCGCAGCCACCATCGACGGTAGCGGAGCCGCCGATGCCTACGATGATTTTTTTTGCGCCCTTGTTAATGGCATCCATGATGAGTTGTCCAGTCCCATAGGTGGTCGCCGTCAACGGGTTTCTGTTGGCCTTATCCACCAGAGTGAGACCTGATGCTTCAGCCATTTCAATTACTGCGGTTTCATTATCAGCCAGGAGACCATAGCGTGCGCTGACTGGCGCGCCGTCTGGTCCCTTGACGCGTTTACGTACAAATCGTCCGCCAACGGCATCGACCAGAGACTGCACAGTTCCTTCGCCGCCATCGGCCATAGGAATCTTGATGCACTTAACCTTGGGAAATACGCGTCTGATGCCGGTTTCCATCGCGTCCGCGACTTGCGATGAGGTGAGGTTTCCCTTGAATGAGTCGGGGGCAATGACAATCTTTCTCATGAGTATTTGTTTAATCCTGAATTTATGATTCTGTTATGTGACATTTTGCCATATAATGACGAATGTCGGTTCATCCTGGCGTTAGTTGTTTAAACCGAATTAGTCGATGCGGTTTATATGCAGCAGTGTGGTTGATCCGCAGCAGGATAGAGTGTAATTACTTGAATGGCTACTTTCTGAAGTGCGCAATCAGCGTTGCCATTTTGTTTTGCGTTTATTCAGAAAAGCCTCAAGCCCTTCCTGACCTTCAGCCGACAATCGCAGCCGTGCGTTGATTCGAGCCGTTTTGTCTATAAGATTCGAGTCAATTGGAGCAATTTCATTAAATAACTTTTTGCACTCTGCAATTGCCGAAGGCCCGGCCTGCATAAGATCATACGTCCTTTCCGTGACCGCATCATCCAGCTTTGTTTGATCTACAACCCAGTCAACCAGGCCGATTTCCATAGCCTGCGTGGCATAAAGATTATGCCCAGTCAGAAAATACCGTTTGGTCTGACGCGGGCCAATATGTTGTATCACATAGGGTGAGATGATGGCGGCTACCAGACCTAATCGTAGCTCGGTAAATGAAAAGTATGTTGTCTCAGTAGCGATTGACAGATCACAACAGGCAACAATACCGACGCCGCCACCAAAGGCAGGGCCATTAATACGTGCGATAGTCGGTTTGGGCAGGGTATGCAGAATGTGGAGCAGATTCGCAAGCTTCAGCGCATTATTTGTAACCACTGTCTCCGAAGTGGATTTCATCCAGCTCAGGTCTGCGCCGCTGCAGAAGGTCTGTCCCTTTCCGGTAATGATGATAACCCGTATACCGTTATCATCCCGTGCCGCCTCTAACTGCTCTTGAAGGGCATCGATCAACTCCCCGTTCAGCGAATTCTGGCGATCCTCACGATTAATCGTCAGAGTCATCACTCCATCACTGTTGGTTGTAACTTTAAGTGTTTTGCTCATAAGCATTGGCGCCGCAGCGTTTATTGGTTGTTTGATTACTGGTCAGGGTCCATTGTCGATCACAGTATAAAGTCTTGAATAAGCAGGAACGCAGCAGATGTGCAAATATAGTGCGTCAATCACCGCACAAAGATCAAGTGCTAGTCAGAGGATCAACCTGATTGAGTTGGGATTAATGAAGCAGACTTTCCGCGTGCCGACTACGATTTTTGTAATTGAACGCCTGTTTGAGCATCCAGAAATATGATTCGGTTTCGTCCATGCTGTTTCGCCAGATACATTGCCTGATCCGCCGTGCTAATGAGGCTGGACTCGGCATTTTCAGGTGTATGATGCTGTTCGAGCGTGGTGATCCCAATCGAGACAGTAACGTCTCCATAACCGAGGTCCGGTTCATGAAAGTCGCATTCCAGGACGCTGAGCCGAATGCGCTCGGCAACCTCCATGGCCTTGGTCTTCCCGCTGAGGCCCAGTAATACCGCAAATTCTTCTCCACCGTAACGTGCTACTACATCCATGCTGGTGCGCAGGTGGTCACGTATCAGATTGGCAATAATTCTGAGGACATTGTCCCCGGTTTGATGGCCATAGGTATCGTTAATCTTTTTGAAGTGATCAATGTCAATAAACAGACAGCTGAGTGGTGCGTTTATGCGTTGTGATCGACCGATTTCCTCTGGAAGCCGTTGATCAAAGAATCTGCGGTTATTGACACCGGTAAGCGCATCTGTAAGTCCAGTCTGCTTGAGACGTTCCTGAGCAATCGTGGTATAGATACAGGTTGCCAGCACGGCTGAAAGGTGTTCGAGAAAATCCGTGGCATTGTCATTCTGGAATCGATTCGAATCGAGGCTGCCGAGATTAAGGCTTCCCATTAAACTGTCTTTGCATATCAAGGGTAACAGAGCAACACTTGCAAAGACCCTGCCTCTGGGAAAGAGGTGTTTGTGATGTTGTTTGGAGTACGCGGTCAGTATGGGTTTTCTGAGTGTGCCATAAAGACCTTCAAGCTGATCTATTGTATGCGTAAAGATCAACTGACTGCAGCGCACGGGTTTTTCACCAAGCTGCTCGTACAGGTGGCGTATCTCATGATCCTTGTCGTACAACACGATCGAGACTTCGTCCCAGCCGAAGATAGTGCGCCCATGATGCAGCAGCATCTGGATCAGATCCGTCAGTGAATTCGAGGCAAGCAGATGTAGTTCAAGCGTCTGGAACCTGCGCAATACCGTCTCGTTTTTCCGCGCATCGTTGATTAGTGTCTTGAGCTTTAGACGCAGACTGCGGTTCTCCCTGACCACTTCTTGTGATTTCAGTGAATAGTCCTGCATGACCATATCCACATTAATTGTAACGTTCCCTGCTGATATGAAAGCTATCCATGGGAACCGGTTCGCCCAGGGCGTAACCCTGGGCATAATCGACACCCAGGAGCCTCAGCTGGTCAACAACGTCCATGCTTTCCGCGCACTCAGCAATAGTCACTATGCCCATGATATGGCCTACCTGGTTAATGGCCTCTACCATTGCGTGGTCGATAGAGTCACTGACCATGTCATGTACAAAGCTGCCGTCTATCTTCAAAAAGTCAACAGGGAGATTTTTGAGGTAGGTGAATGAGGACAGGCCGCTACCAAAATCATCCAGAGCAAAACTGCAACCGACCTTTTTCAATTCCGAGATCAACTGACTGGCCAACGCCAGATTGTTGATCGCCGCGGTCTCAGTGATTTCAAAGCACACCTGTCTGGCCAGGATGTCGGAAGACTCAAGCTCCTGCAGAATAAACCCCAATGTGGTTTCGTCATTCAATGAATTGCCGGACAGGTTGATTGCGATGCAGGTATTGGTATTCGAGCCGAAGACATGCGAATATTTTCTGAACGCCGTGCTGATTACCCAGCGGTCGATGATAGTCATCAGGCCGTAACGCTCTATGGCCGGTATGAAGTTACACGGCAAAACAATAAGGCCTTCAGCATCAAGCAGTCGTATCAATACTTCGTAACGCGTAACGTGTTTTATGTTACTGGATAGCGGAATAATGGGTTGGCAATAAAGCCGGAAGCGATTGTCTTTCAGGGCGTGCGTGACACTCGCCACGCGTATCATCTCCGTTTGGCGTTTGGTGGTTTCGTTATCCTCGGCGCGATAGATGTGAATACGGTTGCGGCCAAGATCCTTTGCTGTGTAGCAGGCAAGATCCGCCTGTCTGAGCAACTGCATGGCATTTTCGGTTTCGTTGCTGACCTCGACGATACCCACGCTGACATTGATTTCGAACTTCCTTTCTTCCCACACAAAGCGAAATTCACGCACTGCATTGATTATGTTTTCGGCCACGCTGATGGCCCGCTCCATGGAATAGTTGACCAGCAGCATGCTGAATTCATCGCCACCCAGACGCGCCAGTGTATCGATACTGCGAATCATGCTCTGCAGGAGGTTGGCGATATCCCTGAGTACCTCATCCCCGGCGACATGACCTGCATGCGCATTAATCGTCTTGAAACGATCCAGGTCCAGGTAACACAGGGCGTGCCTGACATTATGCTGTTTGGCGCTCGCCACGGATTTTTCCAGGCGCTTTTCAAATTCCTGGCGGTTGATCAGCCCCGTCAGGGTGTCTTGAGTCGCCTGATGGGTTATTTCCAATGATAGTTTGTGTGTCCTGGTCAGATTCTGCAGAACAATTAATACACTATGAATGTTGTCATCTTTATCACGTACCGGTGCGCACGAACTTAGTATAACGGTGTGTTCCTTGCCATCACGGTCGATAGCAATACACGGCGTGCTGGATTCGATGATATGGTTTGACTTGAGGCAATGCAGGGCGGGGTTGGGCAGGCGTTCGTGGCTCGCTGAATTCAGCAGGGTTAATACCGAATCCAGCGGCAGCGCCTTGGCTTCGTAAACCGGCCAGCCTGTCAGGGTCTCAGCTACTGGATTCATGTTTTCGATATTACCGTCGATATCGGTAGTGATCACCCCGTCGTGCATATACTGCTGAGTAATGTAGTAACGCTCTTTCTCTTCCTTTAATTCGTTCTCTACCTGATAATAATGAGTGGCATCCTGGATCAACACCGCGTACTCCTGGGCATTTATACCACCACCGTGATTCGGTAAAGGAGCAATCGTTACTTCCAGATAACGTGGCTCGCGTTGTCTGGTATGTTTGAGGATCTCGTGAGAGGATTGTGGATTACTGCTAATGGCAAGAGCCAAAAGCCTGTATACATCCGCGTACAGCCGATTAGGTAGAACATTGGCAAGTGCGCTGCCAACAATGTTTTTGGCCTCTATCCCGATGAGGCTGAGTAGACAGCAATTGTGACTAAGTATCACCTCGCGCGTATTGACGGTTAAGATCCCTGTGTTGACAGTATCCAGAATGTGATTAAGCGGATCTATCGCGATACTTTTTCCGGGATGTATCTGCAAACTGGGCAATAGCGCTGCCTGGGGCTCTTTTTGATCGCGTTTTAAGCGATTCTGAAGCGTGTGGCTTGTGGCGAGCCGCAACACTGCGGGAAGCGTCTTGATGTCGGCAATCGTCCAGGTATCCACGCCCCTGTGCAGATCGGCGGATTTTTCCAGAAGCTTGTTGTACTGTGAGTATTTGTCGGTGCTGCACAAGATGATGATCAATACCTTCTGGTCGATGGATCGAACGCAGCTGGCAATCTGTATGGTGTCTTCCAGTGACTCGCCCAACACCAGGATATCAGCGACTAAATTGCTGCATTGCAGGGCCTCGAATAGTTGCTCGTCATCATCGATTCTGGAAAGCAGCAAAGGAGGGGGCGTGTTATGGCAGATAAATGACCATATCTTATCCCCCACTCCAACCACTGAGACCTTATAACCCATACGCGCCCTAAACTACCATTCCCGTGAGCGACGGCATGAACGTCTGCTGGTAGATTCAAAACGCACAGCCATTCGTGTGCTGCTTTTCATAACGGCATATTCGGCGCATTCACTCATCACTACTGAACAAATCCGGTTGGGCATTCTTCAGTAGATAATCACGCGCCCATTGACGCACCAGCCGAGAGGCATTGTCGTCGTGCGCCTTCACAGCACGCATAAATTCATCTCTCAACTCACGAGGCAGTCTCACTTGCAGCAAGACGGTATTCTGCGTGACGCTGTCAGACCGGGTTTTCATTACGTTATCATACTTTTGTAATTACAATAGTAGTACAGAATGCTGAGCTGCGATAGCAGGAACATAATATATATCAATTATTTT
>JBGTHR010000096.1:0-7884 GCA_041746095.1 Gammaproteobacteria bacterium
CTCACTACACTGGTGAATGACCTTTATGATGTATCCAGGCTTAGCTATGATGCGCTTGAGTTGCAGTGTGAGCATGTCGCGCTGGGCGCCGTCATCTCATCAGCTCTGAAGAGCGTGGCGCCCATGATTAAAGCACGTGCGCAACATTTGTCAGTGGATGTTAAGCCTGCCTGGTTGAATGCAGATCCTGTACGTCTATCTCAAGTACTTGCCAATATTCTGAAGAATGCCGCTAAATATACTCAAAAGGGTGGGAGCATCAGCCTGTTCGCAAAATGTCAGAATCAGAAATGTATTATCAAGATCAAGGACAATGGCACGGGGATCACAGCAGAAATGCTCGAGCGGATATTTGATCCGTTTATTCAGTCTGATATAACCCGTTCGAAAATGTGCGGTGGGCTGGGCGTAGGTCTTACCATCGCGCGCAATGTTATTGAACTGCATGGAGGCGCCTTGAGCGTTGTAAGTCCCGGCGCCAGTCTCGGAAGTGAGTTCACCGTATCACTGCCCTGTTTGCTGATAGAACGAAAAGCCATTGATAGTGCGGAGGACGATATTTTCATACCTCGGATATCTGATGATGCTCCCTCTCACCAGCAGATTCTAATCATCAATGAGAATAGTCCGATTACCGACAGTCTCGCGATGTTGATGCTGGTTATGGGCTACCATGTGCAGACTGTCTGCAATGAAAATGATGCAATACAGGCTATATACGATAACGAGATTCACATCGTCTTTTTTGATAACCGCCGGTCTGGCGGTATTGATCGTGATATGGCGTATAGGATACGTGATGAATTCAGCAGCCGCTCATTATGGATGATCGCCCTCACCAATTCGAATCATCGTCTCGAATCCATACTTGGCCATGGCGACTCAAAGGGTGTGTTTGATGCTTATCTACCGGGATCGGCAACACAAGCCGAACTGCTGCGCGTACTCCGGCAATTCTGAATCATAAAGTTCCATGGAATTCAAAACCAGGCTGCACCCACTTGGTTAATGCTGTGACGTGACATCGATTCTGTCGCTGTCAATAAGCGGTATGGAACCCGCTTTTTGTGTGGCATGGAGAAAATCAGATAGTATAAACGCTGATTCATCAAGCACTACATCAATGTCGGATTCGTCTTTACTCTCTTCTTCCGCCTTCTTGGCATCCAGAGGTTCAAGGCCATATGCGGCACGCAGATCGTTTCTTCGTTCGCGCTTACTCTGTATCTCATTGTCGTATTCCGCGCGGCGTTTTACCGCGTTCAGAGTAATACTTTTCTTCTCCTGTGACTGGGTATTGGCCATCGCCTGCGCCACCAGAATCTGAAATGCGGGATCATCGGCGATACGCTTAATGTGGCGTTTGCGCACTTCCGTCAGCGCATTCTGGGAAATATCTGCTGCACTGAAACGCGCCGGTTTGATCTCGTTCCAGGGCAAGGCATTTTCCAGCGCGCGCTCTCCTTCATCATCCGTCTCTGGAGTTATTGTAATCTCAACATCAGGTATGACGCCTTTATTTTGTGTGCTACCGCCACTGACTCTAAAGAACTGAGCTATTGTTGCCTTAAGCTGGCCCAGTTTACCTGTTGACTCCTTGCTGAAACGATCAAGATCAACCAGCTGTTGCACAGTACCTTTTCCATAGGTGCGTTCGCCAATAATGATTCCACGTTTGTAGTCCTGGATTGCGCCGGAAAAGATTTCCGAGGCCGATGCGCTGTTGCGATTAACCAGCACTGCAAGGGGGCCAGAATAGTCTATGTCAGAATCCGGGTCTTCTTCGATTTCTATATGGCCGGTTGAATCCTTGACCTGTACGATCGGCCCGGATTTGAGAAATAGCCCGGTCATCTCTGTGGCTTCGGTAAGTGGGCCACCACCGTTGTCTCGCAAATCTATGATAATGCCATCGACGTTGTCCTGCGCCAGTTCAGCCAGGATCTGTTTTACATCGTGGGTAGTGCTGCGAAAGTTCGTCTCACCACGCTGTACTGCATCGAAATCCAGATAAAAAGTAGGGATCTTGATGACACCGATTCGCGAAGTCCTGCTGCCTGCAGGTATCTCAATAACTGATTTCTGGGCCGCCTGTTCTTCGAGCTTGATCTCATTTCTGACCAGCGACACCTCTTTTGCAGGTCCTTCAGGGCCTGCATCATGCGCAAGTATACGAAGTCTGACTGTAGTGCCCTTGGGGCCGCGAATCATGTCGACGACATCATCTAGCCGCCAGCCTACAACATCGATAATCTCCGCCGTTTCCCCGGATGAAACGCCTACGATTCGATCCTCGGCATGCAGCTGGGTGCTTTTTTCCGCGGGACCGCCCGGTATAACTTCCTGAATCACTGTATGCTCACCCTCGGTTCTGAGCATTGCGCCGATGCCTTCCAGCGATAGGCTCATACGAATTTCAAAATTATCGTAAGTGCGAGGGGAAAAATACGCTGTGTGAGGTTCAATGGCCGAGGCATAAGCATTCATGAACAACTGATAAATATCGTCCGGAGTCACCTGAGTATTTCGTTTAAGCAACAGCTCGTATCGCTTACTCAATGTATCAGCGATCTCAGCTTGCGGTTTATCAGCAATTCGCAGGCTGAGTATGTCGTTCTCAACACGCTTGCGCCACAGGTCGTCAAGCTCTTTGGTAGATGCCGCCCAGGGTAAGTCACTTCGGTCAAAAAAGTATTCTTCATCGGAGTTGAAGTCGAATTCGTAATCAATCATATCCAGTGCATGCTGGATCCGCTCCTCCAGCCGAGTCTGGAAAACCTCATAAATCTGAAATCCCGGCATCAGGTCGGAAGATTTAAGCGAGTCATCCAGTGTGGTTTTGTACGCATCAAATTTTTTGATGTCATCGGCAAGGAAATAACTGCGATTCGGATCAAGTGCGTTAAGATACATGTCCAGTATTTTCTCTGAAAGCGCATCATCCAGAGGTGTTTTCTTGTAGTGATAATTCGAAATAAAGTGTGTTATCAGAAGTGTCGCCTGATTTTGATCCTCAGTAGCCCGCAATGACTGATCCGCTTTGGCATAGAGGTTATTGTTGGCCGATAGTAATACTATCGCCATGAGCGTGGTTAGTAAAAATCGTATATGGTTCACTGGTTAAACTCTCCGCCAAGGATTCGTTCAGGTTATCGTAGTCAGTCGATGCACTACAATTACAGACGACGCGTCCGTGGACGCGGGGCCTCTGAACTGATCAGAGGTTTGTTAATTACTCGTCTCAGATTGTAATGACCGTGCTTCATAACTGTAGTTGGTTTGCAATGTAATATCCAGTGGAAGGACGTTGCTGAATGTTACGGGAATCGTTTTGCACTCATGGTCGGGCTGAGTTACAACCCGCACGCCCTCCACTAATCGCATGGAAGTGTAAATGTGGGCCTGCTGCGCCGATATAACCACTATCGCCACTTTTAGCGATTGGCGCCTTGCTAACGACATTGCCAGGAGTCGCCAGTCAAGAATAGCATTGGGCTGAGTTGTGTCTGCAATCTCAGCCACGCCGCCAGGTATGAAAACGTTTCACCCATCGAAGCAGTCCGGCGGGCGCATGGGCCTTTTTCCATATGCCTGCTGCAAATTTATTGGCTTCCGCCAGAGTAGGGTATGTGTGTATGGCGCCCAGAATCTTGTTGAGTCCAAGCCCATGTTTCATGGCGAGCACAAACTCGGCAAGGGTTTCACCGGCATGATCACCCATGATAGTGACGCCCAAAATAGCGTCTTTGCCGGGTTTGGTCAGTACGCGGACGACGCCATAGGCCTCCTGTTCGGCGATGGCGCGATCCAGATCGCCTATGTCAAATTCTGTGAGTTCATACGCGATGCCCTTGTCGTTCGCCCGCTGTTCGTTAAGACCCACGCTGGCAATCTCCGGGTCGGTGAAGGTTGTCCAGGGGATTACCGAATAGTCCACGCGGAATTTTTTGAACAGGCCGAATAATGCATTAACAGAGCAGAACCAGGCCTGGTGCGAGGCGGCGTGTGTGAACTGAAACGGTCCAGTGACATCGCCACAGGCATACAGACTGGGATAGTTGGTCTGAAGATACTCATTGACCTCAACCGTGCCATCGTCGCGGGTCGCTACACCCAGTTCCTCAAGTCCATATCCTTTAGTATTGGCCTTGCGGCCGACAGCGACCAGCAGTTGATCAAATTCAATGCTGACATCCTGTCCCTGATATTCACAGATGAGGAGTTTCCTGCCCTCCTGAATGCGCACTTCAGTGGCCTTGTGATTAGTGCGCACATCTATACCCTCTTCACTGAAGCGTTGCATCAAGCGCTGGGAAATTGCTTCGTCCTCAATCGAAAGAATGCGCGGCGTCATTTCTATCTGGGTGACCTGACTGCCTAGTCTGGCAAAGCACTGTGTCAGCTCGCAGCCTATCGGTCCGCCGCCCAGTACAAGCAGTTTTTCGGGTAGCGTTTCCAGCATCCAGACGGTATCCGAGGTGAGATACTCAATTGTGTCGATGTTCTTGATGGGCGGTATCAGCGGCCCTGCGCCCGTGGCAATGACAATACTTCGGGCTGTCAGTGTTTGGCCATTGACCTCAACAGAGTAAGGCGTGATGATTCTGGCCTGACCTTGGATACACTCCACACCCAGTTGTTCGTAGCGTTCTACAGAATCATGGGGTTCGATCTTTTGTATGACGCCCTGCACGCGCCGCATGATGTCTGCAAAGTCAAACTCTGCATTGGCGGATTTAAAGCCAAACTCATTCGCGCGCCGTATGTGTGACATATATTTTGCCGAGCGTATCAGCGCCTTGGATGGCACACATCCGGTATGCAGACAGTCGCCGCCCATTTTGTCTTTCTCGATCAGCGTAACCTTTGCCTTGACGGCCGCGGCGATATAGGCAGCTACGAGTCCGGCGCTGCCGGCGCCGATGACGATCAGGTTGTGATCAAATCTTTTAGGTTTGGGATATTTTTTCATTTCTGCCGCGTCAAATTCGAGGAGTTTTCTGAATTTCGCATCCTGCTAAAAAATATCGGCAGCAGGTAACCCAGCGTACATATCGCCAGTCCGTAAAGATTGGCGCCCAGCAGCAGGGCATAATCACCTTCACCAATCGCCCAGGATGCCGGGATTTGCCCTATGGCAAGTAATAAACCCAATACCAAGCCAGGCCAGAAACTGAGATGAAAACTGGCAGGAGAGTATTTCACCCAATGTTGCAACAGGAACACCGGCGCCAGCCCCATCACCATGGTGCCGCTAATGGTGGTAGCCTTGAGGATGTCGGTGCCAGCCAGCATGGGGAGATTGCCGAGCAGGGCAAAGATGACCATCACCCATAGTCCGATACGGATGGGATGACTCCCTATGTCTTTGCCAAGAAGTGCTGGAGTATCGTAGGCGAAGGACTTTGACAATGATGAAAAGGTTGAATCCAAGGTCGATCCTGCCGAGCTCATCATGATGACTGTGACTACAAAAAGTGTGACAATTCCCAGCGATTGCGCCACAACCGCCGGTGCATTGCCGTTGACCTGCAGGTCATTGAGGTAGGCGTGCACACCAATCAGACTGAATGCGAGAATGCAGATAAAGCCGAGCACACCCGCCAGCACAAAGGCGCGCAGCATATGTTTTTCATGGTTGAGAAAACCCCGGTCAGTCAATATGGGGTCATGAAACGGATAGCTGAGGACCTGCAGCAACGCCACCAGTATCAGATCAACCCCGCCTGTCAGGCTAAATTCGCCTGCGCTTGCCAGTGCTGTGACGCCTTGCTCAGGGATGATGGTCGGCAGCAGTAATACCAGTAGTATCAGGAATATCAGGGCCTGTATCGAATCTGTAATAATCGAGCTGCGCAACCCGCCTTTCATGCTATAGAGCAACGTGGCGAGTGTAAAAAACAGCGCCGCAGCGATGTAGCCCATATCGCCCGGATTGCCAAAATAGCTGCCTACCACCGAGGTGTTACTCCAGACCTCATTATATAGCCGTATCAGTACGGCCACGGTAAATGCCAGGGCTGCCATACGCCCATACTTGCTGACCAGGAAACTTACCAGGCCAGTCGCGGCGTAGCGGGTTCTGAGCCGGTAAATGACAACCCCCGCCACCGGAATGGACAGCCAATAGGTCGCATAGGCCAGCCCTCCTACGATTCCATACTCGGCGCCCAGGTTGGCTGCATTGGTAACCGACTTGGCGAAGATCCAGCTGATAAAGATGCTGGCCGCCAATGACCATTGCGAGACCGCAATTCCCCGTTCATTGACGCCGTAAAAGAAGCCGTCCACGGTGCGTGTCCGTGGCGAGACCACGTACATAAGACCGGCATAGGCCAGTAAAAACCCCCAGAAATATAGCCCGGTAGAATTATTCAGTGTCATTATCAGTGTTCAGTCAGTCGGTTTTGTGTGGCTTCCTCATATTCTGATTTTCAGAGAGTCCTGTGGTTTACAAGGAAGCGTGTTATACAGCCGAGTTGTTCTTAGATATTGATGTGCCAAATGGCGTGTTATCCTGATCTATAAGACAATTATGCATGTTTTTTAGTTGGCTAATCGAACCCGGCCTGAGTATGTAAGACTAAATTTATTAGCCGATTCACACTGGAGTATAACAATGTCGAATATATTGAAACATTTAGGCCGGGAGAGTTCACTTGATCCTGATCTTCAGGATCGTATGGCCGATCTGGAAGGCTGGAATGAGTCGGTTGCCAGGAAAATCGCAGCTGAACAAGACCTGGAACTGAATGAGGATCACTGGGATGTCATTCACTTTCTTCGCCGCCATTATCTGGAGCATGGTTCCGTGACGCACGCGCGGCAGTTAACCGAGATTTTGGGAGAATACTATGCGAAAAAAGGGGGCGGTAAATTCCTCTATGACCTCTTTCCCAATGGCCCAGTGGCTCAGGGCTGCAAACTGGCCGGACTGCCCGCCATTAGTGACAGCACGAACTCGTCGTTCGGATCTGTGCAGTAACTGGTACTCCAACTTTATTGGCGGGTCTACTTAACTCGGCGGTTGCTCACGCCTAAATAAGGCATTCGAGTCCAGTCGTTAGTCTCTGTATACCCAGTTTGGCAGTGTGCTGATCCAGCGCGCCATATGCTATTCGTAGATGACATTCTCCGGTGATTCCAAATGCCGAACCTGGAATTACCGCCACACCATGCTCACTGATTAACCGCTGCACCAGTGAGGCATCATTCTGATCGGCGTGTAGTTTAAGAAATACATAAAAGGCGCCTTCCGCTCCAGGTATCTCTGCAAGTTCTTTTATTTCGCTGAGGCCTTCAAGGACGATTTGGCGTACTTTGGCAATGGCATCGATTTTTGGCCGAATAAAATCCATGCCTGCCTGCAGTGCGCCCACTGCAGCATATTGAGAAATCGTCGGTGGGCAAATGAGAATGGTGTCCTGTATTTTGTTGATCGCGCTATCCAGATGTTCAGGGATAACCATGTAGCCGATGCGCCAGCTGGCAAAACCATAGCCCTTGGACAATGAATAAAGCGCTATTGTGTGATCGGCGCTGTCCGCAATGCGCGCAGGAGAAAAGTGCTGCTGGCCAGCATAAACAAAATCCTCATAGGCCTCATCGGAGATATGAAAGATTCCGTGATCTCTGCATAATTGATTGATTTCCCGCAGTATAGGTTCTGAATACACCGCGCCGCTGGGGTTATTAGGAGAAACGGTAACCACCGCGCGTGTGCGCGGGCTGATGGCCTTGCGGATATCATCCACTACCGGTTGATAGTTTGAATCTGTATTGACCAGCACCGCACGGCAACTGGCCATGGTAATGGCCATCTCATGGTTGAAGTAATATGGGAGCAGCAGTATGAACTCATCGCCCGGCTCGCTGATGGCCAGC
>JBGTHR010000097.1:0-2686 GCA_041746095.1 Gammaproteobacteria bacterium
CACGGAATATCGCAAAGGCGAATTTCCATTTATGGCCAGCGGCAGAGCACGAGCTGCGGGTGAAGTCACAGGTAAAGTGAAAATTCTCGGTGATACTCAATCAGACAGAATACTGGGTGTACAAATAGTCGGTGCGCAGGCTTCGGAACTGATTGCGGAGGCAGTGCTTGCCATCGAGTTTGAAGGTTGTACCGAAGATCTGGCAAGGACCATTCATGCGCATCCGACTTTGTCCGAGGCCCTGCATGAAGCCGCTCTGGGAGTGGCTATGCGGTCAATCCATATATAATTCACATACTATTCATACGCAAACACAATCCTGCATGGAATCCTCGTAGCCGGGCTGCAAGTATTGGTCCCCGTATCACTCCCAATCACTAACTTTATTTGCTTTCACGTGTTATTATCCAATAGGTTAAGTTACTATTTTATAGTAATGAATTAACAAATAAAAATTCAATCATAAACAGTATGATCAGCAGCATCAGTATTCTGGTGATGACTGTATGTTGTACGTATTCAAA
Source organism: Gammaproteobacteria bacterium (assembly GCA_041746095.1). Taxonomy (GTDB): domain Bacteria; phylum Pseudomonadota; class Gammaproteobacteria; order JBGTHR01; family JBGTHR01; genus JBGTHR01. Next base: position 525 of record JBGTHR010000097.1, read on the forward strand.
AATATTCGATACATCAAGCGGGAGTCGTGAACGTGAAACAAAAAACCTGTAGAACAAGAGGGATTCCATCCCTGGTAATGAGCGCTATAGCCGTCCTTGCCTTAACGGCTGGGACTGCGTCGTTTGCCGTTGAGGGTAATAAAGGTTATGTAATTGACAGTGCAGGGAATGTTGCTATGGACAGTGATGGAGATTGCTGGCGTACCGGAAGCTGGACACCGGAACTGGCTATTGCTGAATGTGAAGGTGATGCCGATGGTGATGGCGTGGTGGACGATAAAGACAAGTGTCCTGACACCCCTGCCGGTGCGGAAGTCGATGCCGATGGCTGTGAGCTGGATAGCGATGGTGATGGCGTAGTCGATAGCCGTGATCGTTGCCCCGGTACTCCTCCTGGTGCGGAAGTCGATGCCGATGGTTGCGAAATTATCGGTGACAGTGATGGCGACGGCGTTCCGGATGACCGTGATCGTTGCCCAGGTACACCAAAAGGCACGCGTGTCGATGCTGATGGTTGCCCTGTGCTGACTACGGGTGCGGTTATCAAGCTGACTGGAGTGGAATTTGAGTTTGACTCTGCCACGCTGAGACCGGAATCACGAACTCGTCTGGACAGTGACGCTGAGACGCTTCTAGGCAGCCCTGGTGTCCGTGTCGAGATTGCCGGTCATACTGACAGCGTAGGTTCCGATGCGTACAACCAGACACTGTCACAAAAACGTGCCGAGTCTGTGCGGGAATACCTGCTTTCTCAGGGTGTTTCCTCCAGTCAGCTGACGGCGCGTGGCTATGGCGAGAGTAATCCGGCTGCCAGTAACGATACGGATGAAGGTCGTGCTGAAAACCGTCGTGTCGAGATGAGCGTACTCGGCAAATAAACAGCACCTTTAAGGTTATGTTGTACTTGAAGTTCAGCCGGTACAGTTACTGTACCGGCTTTTTGATGCGTAAATATTTACACGATTTATGTCATGCAATCCCAGCCGGAATGAGGTGTAAAGCGGTCCCCGTGACTGGCTTGTAATTGCTTTAGCTTGGCGAGCAAGGTGGCTCTCCCGGTCTGGTGAATATAGCGCAGCGGGCCACCACGAAAGGGCGCAAAGCCAGTGCCAAAGATGATGCCAGCATCCAGTAGATCATCGCTTTCAACGATTCGCTCCTGTCGGCAAGCTACGGTTTCGTTCAGGAATCGCAATATCAACCTGTCCTGTATCTCATTCAGGTCAGTATGATTTGGCGTTGCGGTGGGTTTCTGTGGTTTACCGTCTTTGTAGACATAAAATCCCTCGCCGGTCTTTTTACCCAGCTTGCCTTCCTCAACACGTCTGATCAATCCATCAGGGATATCGAAATGATAGCTGTCGGATAATACTTTTGCGACGGATAACCCAACATCCAGGCCCACAATATCGGCGAGTTCAATCGGTCCCATTGGCATGCCGAAGTTCACGGCCGCCGCGTCGATTGCCGATTCAGGTATGCCTTCGTCTGCGAGTATTGCTGCCTCGATCATGTAAGGCATCAATATTCGATTCACCAGAAAACCGGGGGCGCTTTTCACATTCAGCGGCAGTTTGCTGATATGAAGACTGAATGCCAGTGCCCTGGTAACAGTTTCATCACTGGTCTGGCTGCCATGCACAATCTCCAGTAGTGGCATGGCCGCGACGGGATTAAAAAAATGCAGCCCGGTTAAACGTTCAGGATTCTGTAGTGCTTTCGCCAGTGTCTCCAGTGGAATACTGGAGGTGTTGGTTGCAAGGATGGCATCATGTTTTAGCCGAGGTTCAATAGAGCGATACAGCGAGCTCTTGGCTTTCGCATCCTCAACAATGGCCTCGATAACGACATCGGCATTATCAATTTGATCATTCGCGGAGTCAGTAATCAGTCTGTTATTCGCTTCAAAGATCAGCTCAGCCTTCTTCAGCTGTTTCTCGAACAACCGGGATGCGCGATCACGAGTCTTTTGCAGGTTCTCGGCATTGGTATCCTGCACACTGACCTGCATGCCGCGTAGCGCACACCAGGCTGCGATATCACCACCCATGGCGCCCGCTCCAATCACGTGTATATGATGCGGCTTGAATAGTGATTTGTCTGCCTGAGACTTCATGTGCTCTTTCAACATAAACACATGGACAAGATTGCGCGCAGTTGCA
>JBGTHR010000098.1:0-4797 GCA_041746095.1 Gammaproteobacteria bacterium
CGTCATCCATGTTCTGCGGGCTGCGATTGTCAGCTAGAAGACTAAATATGAGTATTTAGCTTATTCTGACAATCGCAGTATTTCCATCAGTTGGACGTTGTTTTAATATCGCTGTCTGGCAGTGCAAACACGGTCATGACACCGCCAAGCTGTGTGTAATTGCTGAGGGATTTGTATGCGCCTACTGCGCCAAGACCTTCAGTATCGCCCTCAAGACCCGCCGCCATGCCAATACCGGCCCAGCCACCAATACCTGATAGCACACCGACATACTGCGTACCCTCGAACTCCCAGGTATTGATATTGCCGATGATGCCCGATGGCGTCTTGAACTTGTACAGCTCCTTACCGGTATTTGCATCGATAGCCTTGATATAGCCTTCAAGAGTCCCGTAGAAGACTACGTCGCCCGCTGTTGCCAGTGCGCCGCTCCAGACCGAAAATTGTTCTGGAACAGACCACTTGATCTCACCTTTGGCCGCATCCCAGGCGATAAAGTTACCCAGGCTGCCTTCAGGCTGCTCCTTGATGGGATTTGTGACCTGACCCTTAGGAGCGGGATACATGCTCAGGGTTGCGCCGACATAGGGCTGACCCGCTACATACTCTACGTTGAACGGCTCATAGTCCATGCATACATGGTTGGTGGGGACATAGAACAGCTTGGTCTTTGGAGAGAAGGCAGATGGTTGCTGATCCTTGGTTCCCAGGGCAGCCGGGCAGATATTTTTCGTGTTGGTATCTTCGCCGCCCTGATCGGTGCTGTATTTAGCAACTACCTGCGGGCGACCCGTCTCCATGTCAACCTCTGTGGCCCAGTTGACCGCAGGGTCGTATTTCTCAGCGACCAGCAACTCACCTGTGACCCGGTCCATGGTGTAGCCAAAGCCATTACGGTCAAAATGCACCAGTGCTTTGCGCGTCTTGCCGTCCATCTCCAGGTCGGCCAGGATATTCTCGTTGACGCCATCGTAATCCCACTCATCATGTGGAGTCATCTGGTAAAACCACTTGGCCATACCGGTGTCGGCATCACGCGCCATGAGAGTCATGGACCATTTGTTGTCGCCGGGGCGAACCACAGGGTTCCAGGTGCTGGGATTGCCGGTGCCGTAGTAGACCAGGTTCGTCTCTGGATCGTAAGTGAACCAGCCCCAGGTCGTGCCGCCGCCACTTTTCCATTGGTCGCCGTCCCAGCTTTCAAGACGGGAGGCCTTGCCAATGGGTTTGCCGAGGTGCGTGGTCTTCTCCGGATCAACCAGCATTTCCTCGTCCGGGCCTGTGCTGTAGGCCTTCCATGCCAGACTGCCATCTTTGATGTTGTAAGCCGCTACAAAACCGCGGACACCAAATTCACCACCACTGATACCGGTATAGATCTTGTCTTTAATGACAATGGGTGCATTAGTATTGGTCTCCCCTTTCTTGGGATCACCGTTTTTGACCTTCCAGATGACCTTGCCGGATTCCGCATCCAGCGCCACCAGATTGGTGTCTGCCTGTTGCAGAAAGACCTTGCCGTCTGCATAGGCCAGTCCACGGTTCACTGTGTCGCAGCACATGACCGGTATGGTGTCAGGATTCTGTTTGGGCTCATAAGACCATTTGATCGCTTGAGTTGCCTGGTCGATGGCAAACACCTTGTTCGGGAACGGCGTGTGCACGTACAGTGTATCGCCGATCACCATCGGGCCGCCTTCATGACCACGCAGAACGCCGGTGGAAAACGTCCAGGCTACCTGCAGATCAGCCACGTTCTTGCTATTGATCTGATCCAGTTCACTATAGCGGTTGCCTGAATAGTCACCACCCCAGATGGCCCAGTTCGTCGGGTCGTCCATGAGTTTTATGAGCTCCTGATTGGCGCCAGCCAACCCTGAGGTCAGAGTTACGGCGAGCGCCGCAGATAAAGTTATGAGATTACGCATAGCTACTCCTGTTTGATTAATCATTATTGGCGATTATTTATGCATTGGAAATTGCTGCTATAGACTCAAATGCCTCAGTTATATCAGCTGTTCACAGAAATGTTCCGCAATTCCTGTGCCATTTTTTGCGGTAGGTCTTCAATACAATGAAATACAGGAGAAACAGCGTCTAGCGGTCTACATGTGTAAGCTTGCGCAATGATGAGCGCATGGTAATTGACTAGGTCTGTAGCAAAAGTGCTACACAATGTTTCAGACAGAGAGCTGAATATGGTGGTCAGCACAGGTGAATAGGGCTGGTGTAATATTTGCAGAGCGAATTCCTAAATTCATCCATTCTCTAAGGTTTGAGAGTGATATGTATCATCTGTCTTTTTTATGCGCACTAGACAAACAAACATGCTCTCTACTAGATTCAGACGGGTTCGTGGTAGTCGAAGACTGAGGCGTACGAAGATGCCGTGGATCTCAAGGGCAAGCGTGATACTGGCCTCGCTTGCTGTGCTGTGTCTTTCTATAACTCATTCTCATGCGGAGCAAACCTCGGCGAATGCATTGTCTCAAATTGGTCCGGGTGTTTACGTGAGTCAGGGACACGATGCGGTCGTGTTTGAAGGAGAGAATATTGCAAATATCGGGTTTATTGTTGGTGATCGATGTATTGCAGTGATTGATACAGGCGGGAGCTATGCAGAGGGTATGCGCCTGCAGGATGCGATACGGAGAGTCTCGGACCTGCCAATCTGCTATGTGATTAATACCCACGGGCACCCTGACCATATCTTGGGTAATCTGGCGTTTAAGGCTGAACATACACAGTTTGTCGGGCATGAAAAATTACCGCGTGGGCTGTCGCTTGCAGGTGAAACCTATCTGAAACGCGCGTCCGAAGAGGCCGGGCATGAAATTACAGCAGAGAATATTGTGTTGCCGGATGTCCTGGTGCAGGATGAGATGATTGTAGATCTGGGCGGACGCAGCCTGGTGATCCACGCGCAACCGCCCGCGCACAGCAATGCGGATCTTACCATTCTGGATATGGCGACTGGTACGCTCTGGCTGTCTGATCTGTTGTTTATTCAGCATGTGCCGGTGATAACAGGTAGCCTCAATGGCTGGCTGCAGGTCATGGAGGATCTGGCTAAGTTAAGCGTAGAACGGGTGGTTCCTGGTCATGGGCCAGTGCAGGCTGCCTGGCCAGAGGCGGCCGAGGACATGTTGCAATACTTGAGCACAATACGCCGTGAGACTCGGGAATGGCTATCGGCAGGTGGCGATTTGCAGGGTGCCGAGGAGGAAATAGGGTATGATGAGGCAGAGCGCTGGGACCTGTTCGAGGATTATCACAGACGTAATATCATTGCGGCGTATACTGAACTTGAATGGGAATAAACGCATATGTTGTGTGCCCGGACATGAACGATCACTTGTGCGGGAAGTCGAAACAATATCAACTTACCTTTGCGGGTTGCCTGAATGTAAATTTCTGGAATATTTAGTAGATTCGGCATCAAAATAGATTTTCAGCGGACATTAACCTGTGAAAATTAACCTGTAAAAAATTAACTGAGAGTAACGTATGAAACACGAGCATCAATTCAACAGGCCGGCGGGCCTGATTTTGGCAGCATTGTTATCGACGCTGTTTCTGTTGCCGACAACGCTGGTTGCGGCAACAGAACAGAATACGGTCTGGGAAAATGGACTGCGCAAACTGAGCTTTGGTGATCGGCCGATAATAGAGTCAAATGAAATTATTCAACTCTCGGCTCCGGAGCGCGCCGATGATGGCGCTATCGTCCCTATCAAGATACAGGCGCAGATACCTCAGACCGAGGATCGCTACATTAAAACGATTACGCTGCTGATCGACAAGAATCCAGTTCCAACGGCTGGTGCATTTCACTTTACACCGCGCAGTGGCCGAGCCGATCTGGCGCTGCGTATACGCCTGAATGAATACAGCCCGGTTCGCGCGATAGCCGAGACCAATGATGGGAAACTCTATATGACCAGTCAGTTCGTCAAGGCCAGTGGTGGATGTTCCGCGCCCGTCGGGTCAGACCTTGAGGCTGCCATGTCAAGGCTTGGCAAGATGCGATTTCGTACCGATGCTGACTCGTCCTTTAGTTCTCCTGTGGAGACACAGCTTGCGATCAGTCACCCTAACGTGACAGGTCTGCAGATGAATCAATTGACGCGCGACTATGAACCGGCGCTTTTCGTGAAAAAGATAAGCGTCAGTTTTGCAGGAGAGGAGATATTTTCGGCGGAAACCGACATATCGGTGAGCGAAAATCCGAATTTCCGTTTTTACTTTGTGCCTGAACATAAAGGTGAATTACGCGCTCGAGTGGTCGACTCTGAAGGGCAGACGTTTACGCAGTCATACACCATCGGAGGCGATCAGGCTCCCGCCCTGGCGGAAGAGAGTGAGGAGAGTTAGTCAGGGCAGAAGAGTATCCGGGCCATAAAACAGATTCTGAGTCAGATGTCAGGACTTCTTTTTGAGGAAACACGAGTTCTCGGCATTCTGCCTGGTCTCATCGAAATATTCGATAAGATCTCTGGTGCCAGGCGCATCGCGGAATGCACCACCTTTTTCGCCGGGTGTATCGATCATGACCTGCAGCGTCAGCGCATCAGTATATTTTTCAAATGACATTTTCGCGGCAATTTTGTCGAAACTGCATACGCACGGATAGAGCGTATCGTAAGACTGACCGCCATGAGTATCCATGCATTGCAACACGTATTCAACTCTGGCCTGAGTAGGGTAATCGTTATTAGCGTATGCGCTGCTCATGATTATCAGGCAGCATGCGGAAAGACTCAATAGTATTTTCATGGGTAATCCTCCTGTTGGAAG
>JBGTHR010000099.1:0-3491 GCA_041746095.1 Gammaproteobacteria bacterium
GTATCTCCTTGGTATAGCCGAAGTAATTTCCAGGTCAGATAAACTGGCGGATACTGTTCCAGACACCCTGGTTACTCACCCGAATTATACTTAAACTAATCAGGCATGATTCAGCATAGACATGCCTGGTTCAAGGCCATCTCATCGGACAATTAATGCATTCCGCATTCACTGCCGCCCGCCGTATTTCTCTGATTCTGCTGATCAGAATTTGCGTGAATAACCCAGACCGAGTTCAACCTGATAGTGACCCAGTTCAATGGCCTGGGTTGGATCGAACGGACTTTGACCCCTGATGTCATTTGCAGCGCATACAGAAAATGAAGATTGAACTCGCTGCGTTTGCATAGTGCAATGTGGGGTACTCTTGCCTGAGAATATTTACAGAATTTGACTAAGCGATTTCAGCTTTGTGTTCACTTTGTACAAAATGGACTGAAATACGCGCAGCCGCCATGCATGCAGTGTGTTCCGATTACTCGACTGAACCCTCGACAGGCAGGCCCTCTAGTTTCCATTCAGGAAAACCATTTTCCAGTCGGCGCGCCTTTATTCCGCTGCCCCGCAACCGCGCGACCGCCTCAAATGCGAGCATACAATAGGGGCCTCTACAGTATGCGATAATTTCTTTGCCTGTCTGTAATTCGTTGATTCTACCTTCGAGATCAGAGAGCGGTATATTCACAGCCCCGGGCAAATGGCCGGATTCATACTCTTCTGGGGGCCGTACATCAATGATTGTGACCAGACCTTTTTTGATCCACTCCAGCAACTCCTCCGCAGGTACGGCTTCGAGGCTGTCTTTAGTCTTGAGACACTTATTAATCAACTGCTCAACATCCGCAAGTTGCTGCTCAGCCACAATTTCAATTGCACTCAGCAACCTTACAACATTTGGGCTGGTCAACCGGTAAAACACTGTCACACCCTCTTTGCGAAAAGTGACCAGACCGGCTCGCTTCAGATGCTGCAAGTGTTGAGAGGCATTCGCGACCGAAAGTCTTGATATCTTTGCCAGCGCCTCAACTGAACGTTCGGATTGCGCCAGATACTCGATCAGCTCAAGCCGGCCAGCATTACTCAGCGCTTTGCCTATTCGGGCAAATTGTTCAAACAAGTCGCCTTTGAAATTATCTTTTGACATTAACTAAACCTTAGGCTATAAATTATTCGTTATAATAATTGAATATAGGAGGATCAAATGAGTTATGTCGTTATCACATTATACGTTTTAGCCCTTATTATTGCCGTGCTGGCACTCTTCTTTTCCTACGATAAAGACTGGAATAAATAATATTCGTTGGTATAGTTCTCAACCAACAACCGGGTATATTCAATACAGGACTCGACCAGAGAAAGCCGAGCGTCTATTATCATATTGATATATAAGTAGTTCACGATCTAAACACAACTTAATATCGCACGGATATTCGGTTAACCAGCGCCTTGTACCAGGTTGGAAAAGACGTTCTACGAGAGCCTGCCCGATTGATTCCAGCGGGCGTTTAGTCATTACCAGCAATTGGCTGGCGCAATGGTGTTGGCACTGGTCTTTTCCCCAAGTTGATTGATTGTCAGTGACGCGCAATCATCTTCGATCTGATCGCGTTGTGGCTCCGCTGTTACTGTGAATGTGGGGTTGGCTGGGTCAGCGGCATTATTCGCCTCAGTCGTGACACGATACCAGTCATGTTCGCTGCTGACAGAGCCATCGGCATTTAGGCGCGGACTGCCCGCAAAGCCCAGCTTGCTCATACTCAAGGCATAGGTATTGTTCTCGGTAAAGAAGCGCTGCTGCATGCCCGATACTTTTAGCAACAAAGCCCGCGCCTCAGTACGGCGCGATTTTCTCACCTGATCCAGATACGAGGGATAGGCGATGGTGGCAAGTATGCCGACGATGACCACTACTATCATCAGTTCTATCAACGAAAAGCCAGCATGAGTGCGGCTGTATCGAATCATGTTTTATTGATCATAGAATAACTCTGTGCGGATTCTATCTGGCCTTATCTGAGTTGGCGCCAGGTCTCGCGGCCACTGACCTGGGCGCTGAGATTGAGAATTAAACTTTCGATATTGCCTTGATAATCAGCTATCAGGCCGATGTCGCTACCCTTCCCGACCAGCAATGTTGGAGTTCTGTCACCACCGGCGATCCTGACGGCGCTGGCGACCTGACCTTCAGTCCCGTTGAAATCGACCAGGTCATCGGCATTGATACGGTTGAATTCATCATTATCCACATTGAATGGGCTTTGTTCAGTGCGGCTGCCTGACACTCGATCCAGCACTACCAGAAATCCGTCGCCTCCCGGTTCACAGGGATTGGCGCTGGGCGTGAACGTGGTAAACACCAGATCGTTGCCTCTAACCAGTGCGTCGGTGATCACCCCTTCTCCCAGCGCATCGTCGCCTACCGCCAGATCCAGGTACCAGCCCAGCTGAGAGCTTAAATCGATTACATTATCAGTCACGCGGCGAAACGACTGGCTGCCCACTGAAGCTTCGGCATCGAATTGCTGTTCAAGCAGATCGCCGCGGTCAATCCCGTCTGCGGGTCGTGATGGAACTGCGGCTGATGCGAAAGATGTGTCATAGATGGCATAAAACGTCTGTGTGACATCGCCGGTCGGGCGCGTGTCATCCAGTTCAAAGTACTTGCCTGTACCAAAGTAGACGATCACACCAGAATCGATACCGTTAGGATGTACTGCCACCTGTACTGCGGAGGTAATAGCCTGCGGATTGTTGTCGTCATCTACTGCTGTAAACAACGGCTCAGGGCCTCCGGTTCCAAAACTCGAGACCTCCCAGTCGTCTTCATTCGCCGATAAAAGATCAAACCGCCAGACTTTGCCGAACAAATCGCCCGCATAGACATAATCGGTTATCAGATCGCCATCGATATCCACCGGTGTCACTGCGGCAAGACCATTGGGGCGGCTCATCCCATTGACCGGATCATCCGCGAAACCCACCTCTGTATCGATTTTGCGGATGATCTCACCGGTCTCGATATCGATAATAAACAGCACCGCATTGCCCGTAATGCTGACACTGTTATCCGGCTCGGTATTGTTATAACCGTTGCTGGTGATGACCGCCCAACGGCCATTGTGCAGCCGCACGATTGACGGGCGACCCAGAATAAAGCCGATATCCGCATCCGAATTTAGTTCTCCACCTTCATCGGTAAACTCCCACAACACGGTGTCTCCCTGCTCGCTAAAATCGTCTGGATCGGTAATATCCAGTGCAAATAGACCCTGGCCACCTGCACCCATCGCGCCTACCAGTACGCTATGCCACTGATCCTCAAAAAAGACATCATTTTCGGCCAATGGCCCATCGACAAAAAACCGGTGGAAATACTCCGGGTCAGCAAGCTGAACCGTATTGGGCAGAATTTTGGCAGGCATGTAACCCAGCAGTTCACTGCCATCACCGGATTCGAAATTGCCGTTATCCAAGTTGATCCTGCCAGCATT
>JBGTHR010000100.1:0-2319 GCA_041746095.1 Gammaproteobacteria bacterium
GCTTTGGCAAACACGTACCGTCCATCGATATACTTGTCGATGTGCCAGATGCCTACACGCCTTTTGAAGCCCGGTGTTGCTTTTCGTCCCATAGTTGATCTCCTATAGATCGACTGGGACGCCCGTTGCGGTTCTTATAGTCCTCCACCCAGGCGTCAATTTCAAGCCGGTCAAATGCGATGGATTGTTTGCCCAAAGGAATCTCGGTCAGGTAGGGCCGAACATCGGCATTGAATTTATTCCGGTCCATGCCCAGATACACCGCCGTAATATTTTCCCGGCTGTGCCCAAGTTCGCGACTGATCTGTAGTCGCACTTCATGATCCTTCGCGCGTTGTTCCGGAGTCAGTTCATTTCGCTTCGGACCGCCCGAAGCCGGAGCAGACCAACCGGTGAGTTCCAGATAACGCCGTTGCGCATAGCCATGTCGCTGACCATGCAGTCTGGTTAAGCCCGCATTTCTGATCTGCCGTTCATAGCGATGCAGCTGTTGTAAATAGTTCAGGTGCGGTGGAATCAGAGACCCGCCTTTGGCGAGTTGCTTTATTGCATTCAGGAGGGTTCTCTGTTTATCATTCGTAATCGGTATACTTCTAGCCCGACCGCCCTTGGTCCAGCTCGCCTTTAATGCAATAGGATCATCCTGAATTGCATAACCGGGCGAGAACTTGATCACTTCTTCCCTTCGCAGCCCAAATTCAGCCTGCAGGCGAATACTCAAACAGACATGTTTATCTCTTATTAAAACAAACCTGGATCTAACATCCTCATCATTCAGATTGTGGCCTTGGTGGACTCGGTGGGTATTGAAGTACCCGTCCGGCATCCAAGTTGTGTTTCGGAGAAACACATTGGAGGCAGCCAGCGCGAGGAAGGTGGTTTTAATATCTTCGACAAGCGCTATTGTCAGCATATATTCTGAAACTGTTCCGTAATTGTTACTAGAACTCATGTTGCTATGTGGATAATTGCTAATCTACAGTGCATTATTATCTTCGGCCGCGCAGAAACCTATCAAGGAATATAAATAAGTACAGAGGTAATATGGTCAGGTGGCAGATATAAACCTTAGCGAAATTTCAAACATATAGTAACTAAGTGGACTTTATCGCGACAGTCACCAGTGATGAATAAGAATGCCAGGCTGACGAGTTCACTTTACTGCTCGCTGTTATTGACGGCTTGCGAAACCCCTCAATCCACACTTGCCCCTGCCGGGGCTAGCGCCGAACAGATCGCCAACCTGTTCTGGTGGATGGCCGGTGGCGCCGCGATCATCTGGCTGGCCGTCATCGGCCTGGCTGTTTATGCCGTGCACGTCAATCCCTCACCGCATAGTGAGAAGGGCTCGCGCCGGCTGATTGTTTACGGCGGCATCGCTGTTCCGGTGGTGGTGTTGGCGGGCCTACTGGGCTACGGCCTGAGCCTGATGCCCAAACTGATGGCGCCGGGTGATGGTTTGACCATTTCAGTCACCGGTGAGCAATGGTGGTGGCGAGTACGTTATCAATCGCCCGACCATAGGCAAGTCGAAACCGCCAATGAGATACGCCTGCCTGTCAATGAACGTGCTGAGTTCAAGCTTGCCAGCGCGGATGTCATTCACTCTTTCTGGATTCCTTCACTCGGCGGAAAAATTGATATGATTCCTGGCCGCGAAAACCGGCTGGTGCTGGAACCCACCAGGACTGGTATATTTAGGGGCATGTGTGCGGAATTCTGCGGCATTGCGCATGCATTAATGGCATTCGATGTAGTAGTTATGGAGCGCTCGGCCTTTGATCAGTGGTTAAAGGCTCAGACAGCGCCAGCCAAACGACCTGTCAGCGACAAGGCCAGAATTGGTGAGCAAATTTTTATCAATAATGGATGCGGCGCCTGTCATCACATCGCAGGCACTCAGGCGGATGGGGTCATTGGCCCGGACCTGACACACGTCGGCAGTCGGTTGACCATTGGCGCAGGTACATTACCTACGACTATCGAGGCCTTTGAGAAATGGACCGGTCATACTGATACAGTCAAACCCGGCGTATTGATGCCCGCCTACGGCATGTTGAGCAGCGACAAGCTGAGTGCGATCGCCACCTATCTGATGGAACTCAAATGATCGCCTCAGAAACCGAAGACCACAAACGCCAGCAGGGCCAGGAGCAGCGCCTGCTCAAGGCCTGGAAGACGCCGACCGGCTGGCGCTACTGGTCGGCGGTGAATAATACAGAGGTGGGGCTGTGGTACACCGCTACGGCGTTCATCTTTATGTTGTTTGCGGGCGTGCTTGGTCTGATGATTCGCGCCCAGCTCGCTGTACCGGAAAAC
>JBGTHR010000101.1:0-2997 GCA_041746095.1 Gammaproteobacteria bacterium
GATGCGGGGATTTCTGCACCGGGAGGGCTGGAGGCAGGCCGACTGATTGCCGAGATATGTCTCGGTGGTTTGGGCAAGGTCACGCTGACTCATGACAGTCCGTTTGAGCGCTGGCCATTAATGATTCATGTGCATAGCTCAAACCCGGTGCTGGCGTGTCTCGGCAGTCAGTATGCAGGTTGGAGCTTGTCACACGGTGAGGGCAAAGAGGCGTTCCACGCACTGGGTTCAGGTCCGGCGCGCGCGCTGGCGCAAAAAGAACCACTGTATAAAGAGCTGGGCTACCTGGATAACTGTGACCGTGCCTGCATCATACTGGAGGTGGATACAATCCCGCCGTTGCCATTGATAGACAAGATTGCCAATAGCTGTGGAATATCGGCAGAGGCATTGACCGTCATTCTTACGCCCACCAGAAGTCTGGCTGGATCCGTGCAGGTGGTGGCGCGGGTGCTTGAAGTGGCCATGCACAAGGCACACGAACTGGGCTTTCCTCTGGATAATGTAATCGATGGGATGGGTAGCGCACCATTGTGTCCACCTGCACCGGATTTTATCAAGGCAATGGGCCGCACCAATGACGCTATTTTATTCGCGGGTCGAGTACAGTTGTTTGTTAACGGCAGCAGTGACGCCGCCAAAGATCTGGCTGAGAAGCTGCCCAGTAGCGCATCACGGGATTATGGCAGTCCGTTTGCCGAGGTGTTCAAGACATACAAGTATGATTTCTTTCAGATTGATCCGATGCTGTTCAGCCCGGCTGTCGTGTCTGTTAGCGCACTGGAAAGCGGCCAGACATTTCATGCTGGAAAGCTTGATCTGGCTCTGTTGGAAGCTTCATTCGGCAGCCATTGATGGCGCCTGAGTTTGCAATTGTCACCGATGAGCCTGGGTGGCACGGGGCCCGCCTGCGCGAGAGTTTTGCGGCGCTAGGCGCCAATGCTCGATACGTTTCACTGCAGGAATGCCGATTTGATATTACTGATCATGGCCATGATCATGCCTATAACCATAGTCAGGGACTGAGATTACCGGGATTTGATAGTAAACTCCCTGCCGGTGTATTTGTCAGAGGCGTCCCGGGTGGTTCCCTTGAACAGGTGGTGCTGTATCTGGATGTATTACACGCACTTCAGGAAATGGACGTGCTGGTGTATAACAATGCGCGTGCTATCGAGCGCAGTGTGGACAAGGCAATGACCAGTTTTCTTTTGCACAGGGCCTCACTGCCTACACCTCCTACCTGGGTCAGCGCCAATTATGAACAGGCTGCTATGGTGATCAGACGTGAGGTGGCTGCTGGTCATGAGCTGGTAATAAAACCGGTTTTTGGCTCGCAAGGCATTGGTCTGCAACGTATTCGAAGCCTTGATCAGGTTAATGATCCCGAGTTCTATAATGGCGTTTACTACCTGCAACGTTTCATAGACACTGGTGAAGGGGAGTGGCATGACTGGCGCGTTTTTGTGGTCCGGGGCAGGGCCATTGCTGGTATGCGCCGCAATGGTGTGGACTGGATCAGTAATGTTGCCAATGGCGGGCGCTGCCAGGCGGCGGTACTGGATGAAGAGATGTCCAGACTTGCGGTAGACGCGGCAGATGTCGTCAACATGAACTATGCCGGTGTGGATTTATTAAGGGATCAGCAGGGTAAGCTCTGGGTAACAGAGGTTAACAGCATCCCGGCATGGAAAGGACTGCAGGGCGCTTGTAACCTCAATATCGCGGATATCCTGGTCAAGGATTTCCTCGATTGTCTTGGTGAACAAACTGCGATGGATACCGCAGGCTAGAGCGTGCGAGACAATTATTGATGAATCTGGAGAACTCCAGGATACTGGCGCAGCTCTATATTCAGGCATGCCAAGCAGAGCTAGAGGCTATAAAGCCCGGGAATGTCAGCGTTTATTCCTCCGGTCACGGCATGCAGGCCGAAGATTTCATCGAAAGCGCGCAGGTCAGTGCGGAACCGCTGGCACGGGCTGAATCAAGTCTCGGTGAGCGCATTTATGCTGCGGTAAAGAGTACACGGAATGCTGTTGGCTGTAACACCAATCTGGGCATCATTCTGCTGTGCGCACCGGTCATGCATGCCTTGTTGACGCAGGGACGCCCAGTCAGACGTAGTGTCCTGATCGAGGTTCTAAATTCGACCACCGTCGAAGATGCGGAGCTGGTTTACCAGGCGATTCGCCTGGCTGCGCCGGGCGGACTGGGTGAGTCTGAGCAGCACGATGTGCGGAAATCACCTACAGTAAATCTTCTGACTGCCATGCAGGCGGCAGCTAAAAGGGATCGAATTGCCTATCAGTACTGTAATGGATTTACCGATATATTTGCGGATGGAGTACCTACTCTGCTGAAATACCGTGCTAAATGGGGCAGTGAGAAGTGGGCGGCAACGGAAGTATACCTGAGACTGTTGCGCCGCATTCCGGATAGCCTGATTGCACGCAAATATGGGGACTCACGTGCCGAGGAAATTAGTGTTATCATCGCGCGGCTAGAGGATGGGCTTGGCCAAGCGGAATCACCTGCTGACTATGCTCAGCGCCTGCTGGATCTGGATGCGGAATTCAAACGCACCGGAATCAATCCGGGGACAACTGCCGATTTGACGGTAACGAGTCTGTTTGTGGCGCGCTTAATGGAATTTTTTGGCACAGATATCAAGGAAGTATCTGCGTTTTTTACTAATCAGGGAGAAAAATTTGCGGGCACTGTGCCCACAATGTATTCATAAACTTTAAAAACAGTTAGGAGTAAGAGAATGGCAAAAATTAACAGAGTTATGGTTGGCGAGTCTTTAGTCAATGACAATGATCCTTCAGGCACAATGGCGGAAATCGCGCATATCGATCTTTTGATCGGACCGCGTGGTTCCGCTGTTGAGACCGCTTTCTGTAATGGTCTGGTCAATAACAAGGACGGCTTCTCCACATTGCTGGCAGTCGTTGCACCGAACCTGGCCGTCAAGCCCAACACCATGATGTTCAA
>JBGTHR010000102.1:0-4662 GCA_041746095.1 Gammaproteobacteria bacterium
CAGGCATGAGTCCTTGCGCCACCAGTTGCGCCTCAATAGCCGCAATACGTTGCGGTGACTCAGGATGCGCGGCAGTCATCTCGTGTCTTTCGCAGGCGGGGTGAGTCAGGTAAGCTGTTGACATGTGGTAACCTTTCTCGCTTTTGATAGTCTATAAGCTAGTATGAGTGATACAAATGCCAAGTGACAATCATCATTGGATACTACAATTCATGCTTAAACAATTGAGAAACATACTGACTCCGGCCTCAGCGCTGCTCCTTGTCGCCTGTGCCTCTACAGCACCGGTACTCTATCCCAACAATCATCTCAAAAATACCAATAGCGCCACAGTCGATCAGGATATTGCAGAGTGCCAGCAAGCCGCTAAGTCCAGCGGGGCTACTAACTCCAGCGCCACCGGAGAAGTTGCGGGGCGAACCGTTGTAGGAGCAGGCGTTGGCGCAGCTACTGGGGCTGCGGTAGGAGCCGTGATAGGCAATCCGGCCAGAGGCGCCGCCGCAGGTGCGGCAGGGGGCGGAACTTCAGGATTATTCAGCGGCATCTTCAGGGCCAGTGAACCCAGTCCGGTTTACAAGCGCTTCGTGGATAAGTGTCTCAGTGACAAAGGCTATGAGCCTATAGGCTGGCAATAAGGCGAGTCTGAAATTTCACGCCAAATAAACAATGGCTATGTTCTTGATACTTGGCAATCCTCTCTTTAGTATCCATTCATCTTAAATACGTGGTGTTTTGTATGCGTGATTCAACCTGATCATGGCTGCGTAAACTATATTGAATCGCAGTCTGTATATTATATTGCGGATACACAGGGATGTTACAGCAAGAAGCATATGGAAGATGATGTATTTGAAGAACATAGTTATCCTCAGTCTGATGCTGTTCATTTTAACGGCTTGTGCTGCACAGGCGCCATTTAAGTCAAGCGCCTACACCTCAAATCCAGGCTATATCCCTTTCCTCGCTCTGGGTGACTCCTACACTATCGGTGAAAACGTCAAATCCGCAGAGCGCTGGCCCGTGCAATTAACATCCAATCTGCGTAAAAAAGGTGTGCCATTGGCAGAGCCCCTGATTATCGCTCGCACAGGCTGGACAACCGAAGACCTTGAGGCAAATATTAATCAGTATGGTCCTGATAAGACCTTTGGCCTTGTTACACTAATGATCGGCGTGAATAACCAGTATCACGGACATAATCTCGCGGAATACCGCGAGGATTTCCAGAAACTCCTCAAACGCGCAATCCGCTATGCTGACAACGACCCATTGCATGTGCTCGTCTTTTCCATTCCGGACTGGAGCGTAACTCCATACGCCAGGACCCGCAATCGCAGCAAGATCTCGAAGGCTATCGATGATTTCAATCGGGTCAACTACGAAGAAACGTCTCGCGCAGGCGCCCAGTATATTGATATCACCGACATGTCACGCGCAGCCCGCAGTGACACCAGCCTGCTTGCCAAGGATGGATTACATCCTTCCGGAAAAATGTACGCAGAGTGGGTTACATTCGCCTTGCCGCAAGCGCTCAAGGTACTCGATACTCATCTGACTCAATTAGATACCATAACTCAACCTGATATTTAAAATGGCAAGCTTGCCATTGTTCGGTATGTCCGTTTAAATCCATCAAAGCAACTGCCTTTAATAAGACAAGGTAACTTCAATCGGCAATCATCCAGGCCAGAGTCTCAGGCAGGAAATGCGCAATACCCTCAAGAATTCCCGCACTGTAGTTTCCATTCATATTCAGAAATCCACCACGGGCAATATAGAGGCGATTCTGGTCAGGATAGACATGCTGCCAGTGTATGAGTGTATCCAGAACCGAACTATCCGCATTCGCCACCAGCACTGACTGCAGGCCACTTGTCAACACCACAATATCATTGCCGCTGTCGCCGGCAAAAACAGTCCTGGAGTTCCGATAATTACGCAACTGCATGAGGAATTCTATGGCGTGCAGCTTGTTAGCGTTAGCGGGCAGAATGTCCAGCAATCCTATGCGGTTGATCTCATCGATACTCCAGACGATATTCAGCTTTTCTGCCAGGACTTCGAGCTTCTGAGTGACTTGTTTCGACAACGATTCTGATAAGGCCCCAGAATGGATATAAAAGCTTATCTTGAAATCACTCTGCTTTTCAGGCTCCTGCAGTTCAAGGCCCGGAATTCCTGTGAGTAACGTTAACAAATACTGGCTGGATATTCTCGGCCAGTCAGGTGCGATCTCTTCCCGCCATGCTTGCAGAGGAAGCCAGTCTCCATCACTGCTGATCTCAAACATTGATGTTCCAACATCCGCGATGGCATATGCAGGTACTGGTATGTCGTATTCCGTAATCGCTTCTTTGATGAGTGAAAGATCGCGTCCGCTTACGTAAACAAGATCAATCTCGTTTCTTGCAGTCAGAGACTTGAATATCCGCCGCGCCTGAGGAGACTCTGGCTGACGGCCATTGGGCAACAGAGTGCGATCCAGGTCACAACATAGCAGGATAGTCGGCTGCATGGACGTACGATATGTTAAGAAAATTGCTTATTTGACAAATATGGGATTGATCTACGATCCCTAAGAAATTACGAAGGTATTACTGTGTCCAGCGTTTCATAAACCTCTCTCGTTCCTGTGGAGTATAGAAATGCCGGGTGAATTTATCAGAGTAAATTCTTTCCAGATACGTTTTTGGCAGCTGAATAGAACTTTTAAATGCTGAATATGCGTCTGAATACTTTTTTTCGCTGGCAATATTGGTTTTTTTCAAAGCAAAGTCCTTTAAGCCAAGGTACTCATGGAACGCATCTTTTGCACACTTATCAAGATCTTCAAGACGAATCAGTAATAATTCCGCATTCTCACCTTTGTAAATTTCATAACCACTTGTTGACGGAAATTCACTGGCATACACATCGATACCAAATACCGGCGCCATATATTTATCGAACCATACGAGAGGCAAATCGTGATTGGCCTCCTCCAGAAATAGCTTGATTATATCGTCAATCCGTACATCAGGATTTGCCAGATCAAAGTTATATTTCCTGGCATGTTTTGCAAACAGCACATTGAAGGATTCAAAAAAAGTCGAAATATTTCTTGCCACCGGGTCACGTATTAATGTGATGACCTTATAATTCCTGATAGCTTTCTTCTCAAGTTGCTTGCGCAAGTACATGCCTTCTACCAGATGATCATGGACAACCGCTTTTCCTCTGATAGCAGATGCACTTCGGTAGGTTTCTTTCAACCAGTTCAGGCGCTCGTGTGTAAGCGCATGTACATGATAAAGATTGATATTCAGATCAAGGGCAGACAGCGAATGCTCGATAGTAGAGGAACCTACCTTGCCCATTTGATAAATTACCACAGTCTCCCGATCAGGCTGATGCGCACGGGATATCCTCCACAACTTAAGCGCTCGCCTTAAATAGTAGTTTTTCTTTTCAAAACCCGCGAGTCGCCTGGAGAGTTTTTTCTTCATTTGTCTTTTAGTTTAGCTACACGTATCTAGAGATGAAAAATTCATGCTCGGCAATATTTCCCGAGCTACACGATAATAGAAATTCAGATGATGTTTTGAGCCAGGCGCAAGTCATGGTATATAGTGCCCTGAATATTTGATAACCACTTGCATCGCATGCCAAATCAGCAACCACTTGTCAGTGTAGTGACACCGGTTTATAACGGCGAGCTGTTCATTAAAGAGTGTATTGACAGCGTTCTGGAACAGAGTTATTCCAACTGGGAATATATCATACTGGACAACTGTAGCACCGATCATACGCCCGCAATCATACAAGAATATGCGAAAGCTGACACACGCATTACGATATATAGAAATGATTCCCTGTTGCCCATTATGGATAACTGGAATTCAGCGCTTCGAAAAATATCCCTGCAAAGCGTGTATTGCAAAGTCATTCATGCCGATGACAGGCTTTTTCCAGACTGCCTTTCACTCATGGTGAATATAGCCGAACAAAAACCTGCAATTGGTCTGGTAGGCGCATATGCACAATGGGGCGATAAAATAGCCTGTGATGGTCTGCCAGAAAACATCAGGATTTTCCCCGGCCATGAGATATGCAGGCGCACGCTGTTGCGGCAGATATATCCATTCCTGTCACCGAGTGCGTTAATGATACGATCATCTCTTGTGAGAGAGCGTGAGCACTTCTATCCGGGGCCCAATCTGGAGGCGGATGTCGATATCCTGTTCGAGCTGCTGAAAGACTGCGATTTTGGTTTCGTGCCACAGATATTGTCCTTTATTCGACGCCACGAGGGTTCCGCAACAGCAAAGCTTGCTCAACCCATGAATACGCTGCTTTCACAACGGCTGAAATTGCTCAAAAAACACGGACCGGCATTCCTCGGTGAAAAAGAGCTTGAGCTGCAAATTACTGCATATTTACAAAAATATTATCAGTATCTGAGTACGGCCGTAGGCAAGCAGCGGGGGGGACGTTTCTGGGACTTTCATTCACGCACGATGCGCGAGCTGGGATACCCGCTTAGCCGCTCCAGGCTGCTGACGTTTAAGCTTTTCTCTCTGGTAAAGCGTGGTATAAAGCAACTCGAAATCGCACTGGCGAGGCGCTAGCCTCAAATCTCTGAGAATTGAATTATGGCCTTGCGTAACACGCTATGAAATCATT
>JBGTHR010000103.1:0-4017 GCA_041746095.1 Gammaproteobacteria bacterium
GTGCTCATCCTGCTCAAGTGACTGCCAGTCAAGTATGGCGGATTTGAAGGTTTCAATGGCGCCAGGATCAGGAATTCGTTCACGCGCAGTCGGATCAGTAAATTCTGGAAACTTCGCAAACTCCTTGCGCCGGCCCTCGACAACCTTATCCGCCAGTTCGCCCTCAAAATTACAAAAAAATGGAAAGGGTTGTCTGGAACCCCATTCCTGCCCCATGAACAGCAGCGGTGGTGACGGCGCCAGGAGTAACACCGCAGTGGCGGCCCGCACAGCTTCCGATGGCGCCAATTGCGTAATGCGCTCGCCAAAGGCGCGATTGCCTATTTGATCGTGATTCTGCAAAAAATTGACGAATGCCATAGGCGGCAAACCACGGCAGGACTCCCCACGCGGCTGCCCATCACGGAACGCAGAGGCCTCGCCCTGGTACGCAAACCCCTCCGCCAGGCATCTGGCCAGATGCCTGGCCGGCATATCGGCATAGTCGTGGTAGTAGCCACGCAGCTCGCCGGTGATCAGTGAATGCAAGGCATGGTGAATGTCATCGTTCCACTGTGCGGTATATTGACGCGGTTGATGGCGGTCATCGCGCTGCAGATAGTGCGTGGCGTTATCATCGTTTTCCAGGACCAGATGAATGTGCCGGTACTTGCCTGGACCCTGATGAACAGCCTCGCTAAGCTTGACCAGAATATTCGGTTCAGAATCATCTATAATGGCATGTATAGCATCCAGCCTAAGCCCGTCAAAGTTGAATTCTTCCAGCCAGTAAAGCGCATTATGTATAAAGAAATTGCGCACATGACGACTGTTTTCGTCATCGAAATTGAGCGCTGCTCCCCAGGGGGTTGTATGCCGTTCAGTGAAAAATGACGATGCATAGGTATGCAGATAATTACCATCCGGACCAAAGTGGTTGTACACCACGTCCAGAAACACCATAAGGCCGTGAGCATGTACCGACTGAATCAGCTGCTTGAGATCATCGGGAGTTCCGTAGACGCTGTCCGGCGCAAACGGCAGCACACCGTCATAGCCCCAGTTTCTTGCGCCCGGAAAATCCGCTATCGGCATGAGTTCGATGGCTGTTATACCCAGATCGCGCAGGTAGTCCAGGCGCCGGGTCACAGCCCTGAAGGTGCCCTCCGGAGTAAAACTGCCTACATGCAGTTCATATAAAACGGTTTCCTCCCAGGGCCGGCCTTGCCATTCGGCATCCTGCCAGTTCCAGAGCATCGAATCCATGACCTGACTGGGTCCATGCACATCCTGTGGTTGAAATCGAGAGGCAGGATCAGGAACGAGGATTTTATTATTGATGCGATACTGGTAGAGACTGCCTGCGGTTGCCATTTCTGTAATGATCCCGAACCAGCCTTCCTGTTCGGCGGCCATCTGCAGGCCAGCGTCGGATTCATTCAGCACCAGTTCCACGGATTTTGCACTGGGTGCCCACAGACGAAAGCGCACGCGTCCATCATTCAGCAGGGTAGCACCAAAGGGCATATCGTGACGTCGTCGGGATTTGATCATTTCCACACTCAATCAGTCTGCCAGTTTAAACAGTGCTAATGATCGCCCCTGGAGGGGATAGTTCGACTCTGTATAGGGTGGTGTTGAAGTCTTGAAAAAGGCAGGTTCCTGTGCGGTGTCAATAATAATTTGCCGAGCAGCCGATGCATCATATTCTGGTAGCGTGAAATCGATAGTTTCATGATGTGCATTCAGCAACAATAGAAAGGATGCATCGTAGACTCGCCGGCCACGCTTATCAGTTTCTGCCAGAGCTCCACCATTCAGCAGCATACCAAGACAGCGGGCATCTTCCAGCGTCCACTGGTCCTCAGTCATTTCCTCACCACTTGGCGTCAACCAGGTAATGTCTGTCTGGCCTTTGATGGGTCGGCCCTGGAAAAAATGATACCGGTGGAAAACAGGATGGCGCTTGCGCAATTGAATCAGATTCTGTACGAAACTCAGCAATTGGGTTTGTTCATTGTCCAGATCCCAGTTTAACCAGGTTAGTTCGTTATCCTGGCAATAGGTGTTGTTATTGCCCTGTTGACTGCGACCGATCTCATCGCCGTATAACAACATTGGCAGGCCCTGTGAGAGCAGCAGGGTAGCCAGAAAATTACGCATCTGACGGGCTCGCAGTGCGTTGATTTCAGGATCATCCGTAGGCCCTTCCGCACCACAATTCCAGCTGCGATTATTACTTTCCCCATCATTATTGCCCTCCTGATTCGCGTCGTTGTGTTTTTCGTTATAACTCACAAGATCACGAAGCGTAAAACCATCATGGGCGGTAACAAAATTGATGCTGGCATGCGGATGCCGACCGTCTTTTTCATAAAGATCGCTGGACCCGGTCAGGCGATAGGCAAGCTCGCCTATGGTCCCACCCTCGCCTTTCCAGTACGAACGCACAGTATCCCGATATTTGCCGTTCCACTCGTTCCAGCGCACCGGGAAATTCCCCACCTGATAACCACCCTCGCCAAGGTCCCAGGGTTCAGCAATGAGCTTCACCTGGGAAAGCACCGGATCCTGATGAATGATGTCAAAAAATGCACTCAAACGATCCACCTCATGAAGTTCACGGGCTAACGCCGAGGCTAGATCAAAGCGAAAACCGTCGATATGCATATCCATTACCCAGTATCGAAGACTATCCATGATGAGCTGCAAAACACGGGGATGACGAACGTTTAGAGTATTTCCGCAACCCGTGTAGTCCATGTAAAAACGTCGATCGTCTTCTACCGTACGATAATAGGTGAGGTTATCGATGCCTCTCAGTGATAAGGTGGGCCCAAGGTGGTTGCCTTCAGCAGTATGGTTGTATACCACATCAAGAATCACTTCGATGTTCGCCGAATGCAGCGTCTTGACCATGGTCTTGAATTCTTCGATCTTGCCACTCGCCGAGTAACGCATGTCCGGGGCAAAAAATCCAATCGTGTTGTAGCCCCAGTTATTCACCAGATTTCTATCCACGAGATAGCGGTCATCCAGGAAACTGTGTATCGGCATCAGCTCTACAGCATTAACACCCAAACGTGTCAGATATTCGATACTTGAGTCACTGGCCAGGCCTGCATAAGTGCCTCGCAAGGGTTCGGGTATATGCTGATTTAACTGGCTGAATCCTTTGACATGGAGTTCGTAGATAATAGTCTCGTGACGTGATGTGTATAAAGGAGTGTCATTGCCCCAGGTGAATGCATTATCAATCACCTTGCACTTGGGAACACCCGCTGCACTGTTGCGTCTATCCAAGGAAAGATCACTATCCCTATGTCCAATGCGGTAGCCAAATAAATCGTCACTCCACCGGACAGATCCCTGTATTGATTTTGCATAGGGGTCAATCAGCAATTTCGCGGGATTGAAGCGGTGACCCTCATTTGGTTTGTAAGGACCGTGAACGCGATACCCGTACAGTAAACCAGGACGGGCCTCCGGCAAGTAACAATGCCATACTTGATCAGTCCGTTCAGGCATGGTGATGCGGCTGATTTCACGGCGGCCTTTAACATCGAACAGGCAGAGCTCTACTTTGCTCGCGTTCTCCGAAAACAGTGCGAAATTCACGCCTTCGCCATCCCAGGTAGCGCCCAGGGGATAGGGCTCGCCTGGCCAAATTCTTGTGGGCTGTACTAACATAAATAAATAAACCGTTACGGTTGTTGGATTTTAATTACTGTTTATGGACGAACACTGTGAGCAAATTATATGCCATGGATAACCAGTTTTGACGTATCAAATATGGACAAAAAAGATAACAGTGTTAAGAAAGTAATTAACACTCCTAATCTAATAGAAAGCTTTGCCTAAAATGATTCGATACATGTGCTTATAAGTTGTAGTTATCTTTATTTAATGCAAAGAATGGCCTTGCTCTTGCTCTGCTATACAGATAGTTAGGAGAATCAATATGCCATACGAAACTTTGTCTGATCTGCCGGATTCAGTAAAGGATAATCTACCCAAGCATGCACAGGAGATTTACAA
>JBGTHR010000104.1:0-2986 GCA_041746095.1 Gammaproteobacteria bacterium
CATCACTCATATTTTCGAAACGCACAGAAACGAAGACTATGTCATAGGATCAACTGACCTGGCGCGGCGTTCGGGCGCAAAAATTTATCATGGCAAGTCTGACGTCATGCGTTTTGAATACGGGAATTTCGTAACCGACAACGACACCTTTGAATTCGGTGGTCTGAAATTAAAGGTCATTACCACTCCTGGACACACTTTTGAAAGTATTTCCATATCTCTGAGTGATACTGGCTTTTCAGAAAAACCTATCGCTGTATTTACCGGGGATACTTTATTTGTGGGCGACGTTGGCCGAGCGGATTTTTATCCCGATCAGGCAGAGAAAGTTGCTGGCCTGTTGTATGACAGTATATTCAATAAGCTGATGCCACTGGGCGATCATGTGATCCTTTATCCTGCACATGGAGCTGGATCTGTCTGTGGCTCCGGATTGGCTTCGCGTGAGTTTTCATCTCTTGGCTACGAGAGGAAGTATAGCCCGCGTTTGCAGCTGAGCCGTGATGAATTTATAGAATATAAGATTAACGAACATCATTACCAACCCCCGTATTTCAAGCAAATGGAGTGTGCAAACCAGAAAGGAGCAGATCCACTGTTGGAGATTCCAAAGCCGATACCTATGACAGTAGACGAGTTTGCTGAGGCGATAGGCAATGGCATGCAGGTTCTGGATGTCCGAAGCGCCGAAGCAACAGCGGGCGCCTTTGTGCCCGCTAGTCTGGCGATTCCTCTTAATATGATCTCGGCATTTGCAGGCTGGTATTTATCATACGAAAAAGACATAGGCCTGGTTGCAGAGGATGACACTGATGTCGATCATGCGGTGCAATTTCTATTAAGGCTTGGCTATACCCGTGTTGTTGGCTATCTGCAAAAAGGGCTGGTGGCCTGGGAAGTCAGTGGCCGTGATTACGATTCTATCCGGACGGTATATGCCGGTGTAATAAAGGAACGCATGAATAATCACGTCAACTATACTCTGCTTGATGTGCGTTCGATTGATGAATACCAGGCGGGTCATCTGCCGAATTCCACACATATCTATGTAGGTGAAATACTGAAAATGATTGATGAGATACCTAAGGAAAAACCAATCACTACATTCTGTGGCAGTGGACAACGCGCAATCATTGCAGCCTCATTGTTGCGGCAAAAAGGTATTGAAAATGTAGAGGTCTGTCTTGGTTCTATGGCGGCCTGCAAGAAAATAGGTTGCCAGACAGTCACGGAAGATGGAAGCAAGAAGGCAGCGTGAGTATCTATTCGCAAATTATTAACGTCACAATGGAGAGATTTAAATGAATAGACTATATTTTCTTGCCCCAGATGTGATCTGCGCCAAAGAGATCGTAAACGATTTGCTGCTGGCTAGGATTGAAGAGCGGCATATTCAGATTCTTGCAAAAGATAACAGCGAGTTACGTGAAGAAAATCTGCCTGAAGCCAATCTTCTGCTGGAGAGTGATTTTGTGCCAGCCGTGCAGAAAGGTATTGCTGCAGGTGGAACTACTGGTTTGTTAGCAGGTCTGGCTGCAATAGCGTTTCCACCAGCTGGCATCGTCCTGGGTGGGGGAGCTGTGCTTATCAGTACACTGGCGGGTGCGGGGTTTGGTGCGTGGGCGTCCAGTATGATAGGAGTTTCCGTGCCAAATACCCAGCTCAAGGCGTTTGAAGACTCAATCGAGAAAGGCGCATTTTTGATGGCGGTGGACGTCAAAAAGAGTAGGATAGATGAAATCGAGGATTTAGTAAGAAAGCATCATCCTGAAGCGAATATTGAGGGAGTTGAGCCCAACAAGTCGGTTTTTCCATAAACTCTGATTTGCTGATGCGTACTTCGATCTAACGGAGTATTGATACTCGTCAAGCCTGAATCATCAATGAAATATTCTGACCACGGTTTAATCATTACTAATATTTTAGATATACACAATTTAAGGAATCGACATGACAATATTCTACGACATCGAAGGGAAAACAGCTCTTGTTACCGGCGCGAACCGTGGAATCGGTAAAGAAATTGTTGAATGCTTCATACGGAGCGGTGCGGCAAAAGTGTATGCCGGGGTTCGCTCCCTGGACACCGCTAAACCATTGGTTGATAAATATGGTGACAAGATCGTGCCTATTCAAATCGATCTGGATAAGCCAGAGACAATTACTGCGGCTGCCGCTGCGGCTGGAGATGTTCAAGTGGTGGTGAATAACGCAGGCGTGCTTAGCAAGGCGACCGCGATGGATAGTGATGCTATCGATGCGCTGCAATTTGAGATGAAGATTAACGTCTACAGCCTTTTGCGTATGGCGCAGGCCTTCGCTCCAATATTAAAATTGAACGGTGGGGGTGCATTTGTGCAACTCAATTCGATTGCATCATTGAAGTGTTTTTCCGCATTCACAACCTATTCTGCGTCTAAAGCGGCTGCCTATTCAGTTACTCAGGCCCTGCGTGAATTGCTTGGCGAACAGAAAACCGCTGTGCTCAGTGTGCATCCAGGCCCGATTGCTACTGATATGGCGAATGAGGCCGGGCTTGGTGAGATCAGTGAACCTCCATCGCTTGTCGCTGAAGGAATTGTCAGCGCATTAAAGTCAGGAGATTTTCATTTGTTTCCCGATACAATGGCGAAACAGGTCGGCGCTGCCTATCAAAATTTTGCCGAGAATATAGTCGAGGCTAATTTGATGGAGGGTTAGCCTGGAGCATGATAACGACTCAGATATATTATCACTGCTGTCCCGTTAACATTCAGAGTAAGACCAGCTGATTAAGGTTCAGTTGGTAATTGTTCGGAGGATCGCCTCTCAGCAATGCCATCACGCCATTCGGGTCAGAGCCCTTTAATTTCCCCGCCCTCACTTAGGCCCGAACGGCCCCTCAAGGAACCCCGGGAGGGGCACACCGCCGTCCGCGCCTACGGCCGGGATCTCAAATAGTTCGTCCGTAGCGAGCCCCATGCCGTTGTCCGTCACCAAGTTGTGG
>JBGTHR010000105.1:0-9735 GCA_041746095.1 Gammaproteobacteria bacterium
CGCACTTCAAGTTCACCTGGAATAACATTATCCACACCTGTGCCCGCATGGATATTGGATATCTGAAAAGTGGTGGGCGGGAAGTGCGCGTTGCCCTGATCCCATTCAGTAGCAGCCAGTTCAGTCAGTACTGGTGCAGAACGATGCACTGGATTGTCGGCCAGGTGAGGGTAGGCAACATGTCCTTGTTGCCCATGAATGACAAGTCTGCCAGACAATGATCCGCGTCTGCCGTTTTTGATGACATCGCCCAGTGTGTTTGTGCTGGAAGGTTCGCCCACCAGACACCAGCGAATCACTTCATCTCTTTGTTGCAGTATCTCTATGACTTTGCGTGTGCCATGGATGGCGGGTCCTTCTTCATCGCTGGTGATCAGCAACGCGATGGAACCTTTAAGTTCGGATTGTGTGGTGGATTGTCTGGCAAGCAGGCGTTCACAGGCAATAGTAAATGCAGCGATACTGCCCTTCATGTCGGCTGCACCTCGGCCGAACAGAAAACCATCGCGTATCTCGGCAGCAAAAGGTGGGCTACTCCACTGATCTAAAGGCCCGGTCGGTACGACATCGGTGTGACCAGCAAAGCAGAACAACGGCTCTGAGTCACCCAGTCGCAGCCATATATTCTCAACCTCACCAAACTTCATGGACTCAGACCGGAATCCGTATCTCTGCAAGCGCTCAGCCAACAACTGCTGACAGCCACCGTCGTGTGGTGTCAGCGAGGGAATGGCAATTAATTGCCTGGCGAGTTCGAGTACCTCTGTCATATCACTTCAGCTGGCAAAAAGATTTGAGTAGGCCTGCTCTGAGAAGCCTGTATGAATCCGGCCTTGGCTATTTAAAACCGGCCGCTTGATTACAGCAGGTTGCTCCAGCATCAGGTGCAAGGCGCGTGAAGAATCCAGAGATTCCCGAATATCTTCCGGCAGATTCCGCCAGGTGGTTCCACGACGGTTGATCAGCGACTCCCAGTCCGTATGATTGAACCAGTCTTGCAATACAGTCATTTCCAGCCCATCGGTGCGAAAATCATGGAAACGATATTCAGTGCCATGTTGTTCCAGCCAGCTGCGAGCCTTTTTCACTGTGTCGCAGTTCTTGATACCATACAGGATGTTCATGGCATCTAAAATGGGCTTTAGTCGATGTTGCGCAACAGTTCGTTGATACTCACTTTACTGCGGGTTTTTTCATCGACTCGCTTTACAATGACGGCGCAATACAGACTGTATTTGCCGTCTTTGGAAGGCAGATTTCCAGAAACCACTACGGACCCGGCAGGTATGCGTCCGTAGCTTACGGTGTCGGCCTCACGGTCATATATGCGTGTACTTTTACCGATGTACACACCCATGGAAATGACGCTGCCCTGTTCGACAATGACACCCTCGACAACCTCGGAGCGCGCGCCTATAAAACAGTTGTCTTCAATGATTGTCGGCGCTGCCTGCAAGGGCTCGAGTACACCGCCGATACCGACGCCACCCGACAGATGCACATTCCTGCCGATCTGCGCACAGGATCCGACTGTAGCCCAGGTATCGACCATCGCGCCGGAATCCACATAGGCGCCAATATTTACGAATGATGGCATCAGCACTACATCAGCGGCGATAAATGCACCTCTGCGTACCGTGGCAGGCGGGACTACGCGGGCGCCGCATTTGCGGAATTGCTCCGCATCGTAGTCAGCGAACTTCGACTCAACTTTGTCGTAATACGAAGTATAACCGCCTTGCATGAGACGATTGTCCTGCAACCGAAAGGACAGCAGTACGGCCTTCTTCAGCCATTCATTGACTCGCCATTCACCATTGATTGGTTCAGCGACTCTGATCTGCCCGGAGTCGAGTTGTTGCAGTGCAGTATTAACCGCCTGCTTGGTTTCTTCGCTGGCATTTGTTGGTGATAGTTCAGCGCGTCGTTCAAATGCTTCTTCTATAACAGACTGTAAAGTGCCCACAGTATTCTCCAATGATGATGGTCAATAAGTTTCAAGGAATGATCGAATTCGTTTAGCGGCAGTGATACATTGATCAAGTGGCGCTACCAGCGCTATGCGTACGCGTTGATGCCCGGGATTCATGCCATTGGCCATGCGCGACAGGTAGCTGCCGGGAAGCACGGTGATATGCTGTTGCTCGTATAAGTGTCGGGCAAACAGCTGATCGTCCTCATGTGTTTTAGGCCAGAGATAAAAGCCGCCAGCGGGTATGTTTAACGGCATTACTGGCGCCAGTATAGCGTCTACAGCAACGAATTTTTCTCGGTAAAGTGTGCGATTTTCCTGTACATGCCCTTCGTCACGCCACAACGCTGTACTGACTGCTTGTGCAGGCGGTGGCATGGCGCAGCCATGGTATGTACGATAGAGCAGATAGTTTTTTATTATGCTGGCATCACCGGCGACAAATCCTGAGCGCAGACCTGGCACATTGGAACGTTTCGACAGGCTATGAAAGACAACGCAACGACTGTAATCTGTTATTCCCATGTGCGCTGCCGCGCCAAGCAGACCGGCTGGTGGAGATGATTCGTCCCGATATATCTCGGAGTAACATTCATCCGAGGCAATGACGAAGTCATGAGTATGCGCCAGTTCTATCAATGTCTGCAGATAGCCTTCCTCCATGACGGCGCCGCTGGGATTGCCCGGAGTGCAGATATAGAGCATCTGACAACGTTTCCAGGTCTCATCGGATATGCCTTCCAGTTGTGGCAGAAATCCATTGTTTTCATTACAGGCCATGAAAAATGGATCCGCACCGGAGAGTAGCGCCGCACCCTCATAGATCTGGTAAAACGGGTTAGGCATCATGATCAGGGGCTCGCGGCCGCGGTCAACGACTGCTTGCGCTAGTGAAAACAAGGCTTCGCGTGTACCGTTCACTGGCAGTATATGTAGATCGGGCGAAAGGCTTCCTTGAGGTAACTTGAACCTGTTCTGCAACCATTCACAGATGGCCTCTCGCAATGATCTGTCGCCCAGCGTTTTCGGGTAATTAGACAGGCCGTGCAGGTTTGCGGAGAAGATCTCGTTAACAAATTGAGGCGGTTGATGCCCAGGTTCGCCTATGGATAGCATGATAGACGTCAGTTCTGTATTCGGCTGTGAGTGTTTGAGCAGCTCGGATAGTCGTTGAAACGGATAGGCTTGCAGCTTTTCGAGTTCGGGATTCATAATGAATGGAATACAGAGACGTGATCAGTCTGCAGGAGTGACCATAACTTAACGCTAGTTTACAGAATTTTGCAACGTGGGCATCATGTTGCGTGATCGACCGGCGCCAGGGTATTTAATTGTCTCAGCAGACAAAGACGAATTTTCTCACGCAAGGCCTGGTCGGAGATGGGTTGATGATGCATATCCGAGATAAAGAAAATGTCTTCAACTCGTTCGCCGATAGTCGTTATTCTGGCATCTTGCAGGAACACATCAGTCTCCATAAATGCCTTGCCGATCTTGGCGAGTAATCCTGGGTGGTCTGTGGTGACCAGCTCCAGTGTGGTGTATTCACAGCCCGGTTCATTTTCAAAATGAATTTCCGTCGGCACCTGAAAATGCCGCAATTTGCGGGGCAGGGGGCGTACTACCTCTGCGGGAGGCAGTTCCGGATTTTGTAGCAGCAAGTACAGTCTGTCCTTTAATTCCTTCAGGCGATAAGTCTCTTCAATCGCGTGGCCGGTATCATCCAGCACCAGGAATGTGTCCAGCGCATCGTCAGACCGTGTGGTAATAATTCTCGCATCCACAATGTTAAGCCCCAGTTGCGCGATAGCTGCAGTAATATGGGCAAACAGATGATAGCGGTCTTTGCTATAGATAGTGATTTCGGTGCTTCCCCGAGTGGTAACCTCACGGATGAGAACTAATGGGCGTGTTTCTGGATCAGATTCGAGGATCGAGCGGGTATGCCAGGCAATTTCGTCATCGTTGTGACGCAAAAAGTACTGATCATCGAAATCCTCCCATAGCTCCAGGCAATCTGATTTCGGGATATTCTGTTGTATAAGTAATTCCAATGCCGAGTGTCGAATCTCACTCGCCAACTCCTTGCGATCCAGAGGATTATCCAACCCCCGTCTCATCATTCGCTTGGTATAGTTGTACAAATCCCTCAGTAATGAGTCCTTCCAGGCGTTCCACAGACCCGGATTCGTGCCACGAATATCCGCTACAGTCAGTAGATAGAGATAATTCAGACGAGTCAGATTGCCGACCTTCCTGGCAAATTCAACGATTACTTGAGGGTCACAAATATCCTTGCGTTGCGCCGTGACAGACATTACGAGATGATCTTTAACCAGCCAGCTGACGATACCCGCATCGTATGGGCTCAGACCGTGATCCAGACAAAAGGTCTTTGCCTCCTCGGCGCCCAGTTCGGAATGATTCCCGCCGCGGCCCTTAGCGATGTCGTGAAACAGGGCAGCCAGATACAGTAACTCGGGTTTGGGTATCTGTTTAAAGAGTGCGTAGCAAAGTTCGGGCTCATCGGAATTTGAGCTATCGACTAATTTTCGAACATTATGTAACACACGCAATGTATGTTCATCGACTGTATAGGCATGGAATAAATCATATTGCATGCGGCCTACAATCTTACCAAAACTGGGCCAGTAGGCGGCCAGTACACCATAACGATTCATACGCCGCAGTTCCCGCGTGACGCCAGCGGGTTGGCGTAGAATCTCCATGAACATGCTGCGGTTAATGAACTCGTTACGGAAGTTCTTGTTGATAAGATGGCGGCATTCCCTGACCCTGCGTATGGTGGAGGCGCGCACCCCTTTCAACTCCGGATGCTGCTGCATAACGATGAACAGCTCCAGCAGAGCGCGTGGCCGCTCTCTAAATACGTTGGGGTGTGTAGTTTCCAGATACCCCATGCGTGACTGAAATCTTTTATTGATCGGTTCAGGCTCAGCCTTGATGTCATTGAGTAAAATCACCTCACGGTAGTGTTGCAATAACATCTCGTTAAGGCGACCCAGCTCGGTAATAGTGCGGTAGTAACGCTGCATGAATTGCTCTACCGCCAGATTATGATTTTTATCTTCATAGCCATGCATTCCGGCAATGCCACGCTGGTAATCGAATAGCAGTCTGTCCTCGGCTCGACCGGTCAGTGTGTGCAGGGCAAAGCGGACACTCCACAGAAATGCCTGGCCGGCTATCAGGGTGTTGTATTCCGATTCTGTCAGAAACTCGTGCTCCACCAGTTCATGCAGGCTGGTGGCGCCCAGATGACGTTTGGTTACCCACCCAATCATCTGAATGTCACGTAGTCCGCCCGGCCCTTCCTTGACGTTGGGTTCCAGTTTGTACGCAGTATCCCCGAACTTGCGGTGACGCGTTGCCTGCTCGGTGAGCTTGGCGGGAAAAAAGTCGCGGCTGGGCCAGATGTTTGCTGGAGAAGTGACTTCGCGCATACCTAAGTACAATCCATCCGAGCCAGATAAAAGTCGAGACTCAATGAGATTGGTCGCGACGGTAATATCGCTTGCGGCCTCACGTCGACAATCCTCCAGTGTCCTGACGCTGTGTCCCACTGGCAGCCCGATATCCCATAGAAAAGTAATAAAGGCAGACAATTGTTGCATCAGGTCTTCGTCTGCCGCACTGGTCAGCAGTAGTATCAAATCAATATCAGAATGCGGATGTAGCTCGCTGCGGCCGTAACCACCAACGGCGACAAGTGACACATCAGTATGGTGAGCTAGGTCAAAGCTGTCCCACGCCTTGAGCAACAAGGCGTCCATAAATTCAGCCCTGCCATTTACCAGAGTTGCAGGGTCTGCACCTTTATTGAAGGCATCCTGCAATGCCTGATCCGCCTGCTTTATGATGCCGCCAAACAGGCGAATATCAGGTGCATGCCTATGGCCGGAGTTGAAATCCCGCCAGGACGATTGGGAGGAAATACACTCGGGAATATTAGCGACAGCATGCATGGCAGTAGTCTGCATGGTTAATATGACTCTTCCGGGCGTCTGGTCAGGACTTCATGATTCGTTTCGGTCACCAGAATGGTGTGTTCCCATTGCGCGGACAGACTGTGGTCTTTCGTTACCACTGTCCACTGATCGGGAAGGAGTTTTATGTGGCGTTTACCCGCATTAATCATAGGCTCGATCGTGAATGTCATTCCGGGAGAGAGTTCGAGCCCCGTGTTAGGCTTGCCATAGTGCAAGACCTGCGGGTCTTCATGGAATACCCTGCCAATCCCATGTCCGCAATATTCCTGCACAACACTGCAGCGATTACTTTCAGCAAATGTCTGTATCGCATGGCCAATGTCGCCCAATCTTACACCGGGTTTTACCATGTCGATAGCCAGGCTTAGTGCACCGTAGGTAATATCGACCAGGCGTTGTGCAATTACCGGCGCCTTGCCAATCAGAAACATCTTGCTGGTATCACCGTGATAGCCGTCTTTAATCACTGTGACATCAATATTCAGGATATCACCCTGCTTAAGCTTGCGGTCGCTGGGTATCCCATGACAAATCTGGTGGTTGACCGATGTGCAAATGGATTTCGGGAAGCCCCTGTAATTCAATGGCGCGGGTATGGCATGCTGTGTATTGACGATGTAATCGTGACAGATCCGGTCCAGTTCATTTGTAGTAATTCCTGCTCGGACATGTTCTGAAATCATAACCAGCACTTCCGAGGCCAGCTTGCCTGCCACGCGCATCTTTTCAATTTCATCGGGTGTTTTGATTGTTACACTCATTGTTGTTCAGTCATTTTCAGCAATTATCTACCAGTAGAATTTATGTATCAGTATATCGCGAGTCAATATATAGCCAGTTAATCATGGCTGAATCGGCACGCAGCTGGGATTTCTCAATTATAATTATCTGGAGGCGTTGCCCTAAATTATGAAGCGTCGATATCGTTTAGAATTTCCTCAGGAAAAACAGGACGTTGAAGTTTTCCAAAGCATCCTGAACAGGCGCATCACGCCAGAGTAGATTGTTGTAGTGGCATGATTATGGTATAAAGCGCGCGCTGTTTGCGCAAATTGCGCATTTTTATGCAGTATAAACTTATTCCACACATACATCGGCACATGTAATTGGGTGCCTGCCAAGTGCAGGTTATTGCATGGGATGTATGGAGGCTCAACCCATTACAGGAGAAGCAATGGCTAATGTAACCATGCGCCAGATGTTAGAGGCTGGCGTACATTTCGGACACCAAACCCGTTACTGGAACCCCAAGATGGCTACATTTATCTTCGGGGAACGCAACAAGATTCATATCATAAACCTGGAGAAATCGCTCCCTTTGCTCAAGGATGCATGTAATTTCCTTGGTCAGATGGCCGCCAATCGTGGCAAGGTACTGTTTGTAGGCACCAAAAGGTCTGCCCAGGATGCCGTACGTGCTCAAGCCGAGCGTTGCGGTATGCCATATGTCAACCACCGCTGGTTGGGTGGCATGCTGACAAATTTTCAGACGGTCAAGCAATCTGTCAGCAGACTTAAAGAGCTGGAGCAGATGACAGGCGATACCAGTTCCCATCGCCTGGGTAAAAAAGAACTTCTCCATTTGAGTCGCGAAACAGACAAACTCAAGAAGAGCCTGGACGGAATCAAGGACATGGCGTCACTGCCAGATGCTCTCTTTATCATCGATGTTGGATATGAGCGGATTGCCGTCAATGAAGCGGTAAAGCTAGGCATACCGGTGGTCGCTGTTGTCGACTCAAATAACTCCATGGAAGGCGTTGATTACGTTATTCCCGGTAATGACGACGCAATTCGAGCGGTGCAATTGTATACATCGGTAGCGGCTGAATCGATTCTGGAAAGTGTGGCGCAGGCACGGCTTGCTGCTGGATCAGAAGACGAGTTCATTGAATTAGGTGATGATGGCGAGTTTGCCAGTCCATCGGCCCGGCCTTCAAGCAGACCTGCAGGCCGAGTCAAGAAGAAGTCGACAATCAAAAAGCCGGATCATAATGATCAATCCAGCGAGGCAAGCGACTCAACCGATCAACCGGCTGCTATCAAGGAGTCCGCTGAAGCCAGCGAGCCTACAGGCTCTGAAGGCTGATCGCACATACTCTTATAATCATGATGTTCACTATTAATTTGAGCGGCATTGCTGCTCCTGGAGATGTTGAATAATGCTGGTAACTGCTTCGATGGTGAAGGAATTGCGCGAGCGGACCGGATCCGGAATGATGGAGTGCAAGAAGGCGCTCACCGAGACCAATGGCGATATGGAGTCCGCTATTGAGCACATGCGTAAATCGGGTCAAGCCAAAGCCGATAAGAAGGCCGGTCGTATTGCAGCAGAAGGGCTGATAGAGTCCATAGTCTCGGACGAGGGTAAGGTCGCCGTGATTCTCGAAGTTAATTGCGAGACAGACTTCGTTGCCAAGGATGCTAGCTTTCAGTCATTTGTACATAAAGTTGCGGAATGCATACTTAGCCAAAGGCCGGAGGATGTTCATGCATTGAGTGGCCTTACCTTGTCTGGAGATAGAAATCAGGAAGTAGAAGCTGCGCGGCAGGCACTGGTGACAAAGATTGGCGAAAATATACAGATCCGTCGTTTCGAGATCATGCATTCGAAGACGGGTAGTATTGCAAGCTATCAGCATGGCAGCCGTATTGGCGTGTTAGTGGATATCGACAAGGCAGATCAGAAATTTTTGGGCAAGGATGTAGCGATGCATATCGCTGCCAGTAGGCCTGTATGTGTGTCGGAGGCTGAGGTGCCAGGGGAGTTAATCGAAAAAGAAAGGGAGATATTTAAGGCGCAGGCGCAACAGAGCGGCAAACCGGCAGATATAGTCGAAAAGATGGTGCAGGGACGCATGAAAAAATACCTGGCGGAAGTCACTTTAACCGGGCAACCATTTGTCAAGGATCCTGATAAAACCGTAGGCAAATTGCTAAATGAGAATGGTGCAAATGTAATCAGCTTCTGCCGCTTCGAGGTGGGTGAAGGCATTGAAAAACGATCGGAGAATTTCGCCGATGAGGTGATGGCCCAGGTTAAGGGCGTCTAAGCCTAAAAAAGGGACATTCTAGAATGTTCCTTTTTTGTATGAGTGTCGGTATTTCTACCGGCATGTAATTCGAAACAGTTGATTGAAAGTATGCCGGAATATAAACGTATCCTGCTTAAACTCAGCGGTGAAGCCCTTATGGGTAGAGGTGATTATGGGATTGATCCTGCCATCATCGGCAGCATTGCTACAGAAATATCCACGCTAAGTCAGGCAGGTATCCAGATTGCCGTGGTTATTGGCGGTGGGAATATATTTAGAGGCGCCGGTCTGGCGAAAGCCGGTATGGATCGAGTGACTGCTGATCAGATGGGCATGTTGGCAACCGTCATTAATGCGCTGGCTATTCAGGATGCGCTTGAACAGCATGGAGTGTTTTGTCGAGTAATGTCGGCTATAAAGATAAACCAGGTATGCGAGGATTATATTCGCCGCCGCGCCGTCCGGCATCTTGAGAAAGGCCGTGTCATCGTCTTTGCGGCCGGCACTGGAAACCCTTTCTTTACCACGGACACAGCTGCAAGTTTACGCGCGATCGAAATCAATGCCGAAATTATGCTGAAAGCCACCAAGGTGGATGGTGTCTATGATTCTGATCCGGCGACTAACCCGGACGCCAAACGCTATACAACGCTGTCATATGATGAGGCCCTGGATCGCAAGCTGGGTGTTATGGATGCAACAGCCCTGGTTATGTGCC
>JBGTHR010000106.1:0-7715 GCA_041746095.1 Gammaproteobacteria bacterium
TGA
The DNA here is from genome assembly GCA_041746095.1 of Gammaproteobacteria bacterium. Classification (GTDB taxonomy): domain Bacteria; phylum Pseudomonadota; class Gammaproteobacteria; order JBGTHR01; family JBGTHR01; genus JBGTHR01. The sequence continues at coordinate 4 of JBGTHR010000106.1, forward strand.
GTTTGTCCATATAACTTTGATGATGTTTGTCATAATGCAGATCAAGCGTACGTTTGCTGATATACGGTTCCAGAGCATCCTTAGCGTATGGAAGTGGGTCTAGTTCAAATTTCATGAAAGGCTCCTCTCTATTGATTATTTAAATAAGTGATACGTCTGCTCAATCATAATTATCCGACAACCGATAACATTCTGATGCGTCTCTTGAGATGGAAAGCAAAATGCATGCCTTAATGCTGGCTTGCGTCTGATTCGATGCATACACAAGGCGCCGAATCTGGGATTCGCTAATCATCCAGCCAAATAGGCTGAATTGCGCATGCCAGATTTAAGAATATGCCTAGATGTCTGGCCCAAGGTTGTTATCTGTATTCCCGTGCTGGCTCATTTGACCACTACATAGCCTGATGGCAGAACGCTGAGGTTGCCTAATGTGCGTTATAATCGTTTTCTATAGTTCGAAATACAGGATTTTAATTTACCTGATATTGCCTGCGTGTATCTAGTGCGCGCATGTCATAAATCAACCTTCAAGGAACATCAATGTCTGCATTAATCTGTGGTTCGTTCGCTTACGACACCATTATGGTATTTCCCGATAAGTTTAAAAATCACATCCTTCCTGAGCAGGTTCATATCCTTAATGTATCGTTTATGGTGCCGGAAATGCGTCGTGAATTTGGTGGATGCGCGGGGAATATCGCCTACAACCTGAAACTTCTGGGAGGCGATGGTAAGCCAATGGGCACAGTCGGCAGCGACTTCACTCCTTATGCGGAATGGATGGATGAGTGTGGAGTAAGCCGGGAGTATCTTGCCCAGATAGATGACCAGTATACGGCCCAGGCGTTCATTACCACCGATCAGGATGATAATCAGATCACCGCATTTCATCCGGGCGCCATGAATCAGTCGCATGTCAATTGTATTCCGACGAATGCAGGTCTGACTATAGGAATAGTATCACCTGATGGCCGTGATGGAATGATTGAGCATGCCGAGCAGTTCGTGCAGGCAGGCGTGCCATTTGTATTTGATCCGGGTCAGGGGATGCCCATGTTTGACGGGAATGATTTATTGCATTTTGCCGATCAGGCCAGCTGGCTGGCATTCAATGATTACGAATTTAGCCTGATGCGAGAGCGCACAGGATTGAGCGCTGCCAATCTGGCTGCAAAGGTCAAAGGCATGATTGTGACACGTGGCGGGGAAGGCTCGACTATCTACGCTAATGGTGAGGAGATCAAGATTCCGGCCGCACGTATCAAGGCGGTACAGGATCCAACAGGTTGTGGTGACGCCTATCGCGCCGGGTTACTTTACGGTCTGATGAATGGAATGAGATGGGAGACCACTGGCCGTATCGCTGCCTTGATGGGGGCGATTAAGATCGAGCATAAAGGGACTCAGAATCACACATTCAGCCGCGAGCAATTCTGCCAGCGATACAAGGATACCTATGGCGAAGGGCTATTACTAACTTGAACTATCACGCTGGCGAAGCGTGATGCATTGCCAGCCATGCTCAAGCGCCTCTTTGAGCAGGCGTTCATCTCCGTCCACCACGACCGGATGGTCAACATGTTGCAGCAAAGGCAGGTCGTTGATCGAATCGCTGTAAAACCAGCTGTCTTTAAGGCTACCGCCATTGTTGGTTATCCATTGGTTCAAATGCTGAATCTTGCCTTCCCTGAAGCATGGTGTACCGCTGAGTCTGCCTGTGTAGCGTTCATTGGCGAATTCCGGTTCGGTGGCCAACAGATGTCCCACACCTAGCGCCCGGGCTATAGGCTCGGTCACAAAACGATTGGTAGAGGTAATGATTATCAAAGTATCGCCCTGATCGTGATGTCTGGCCAGTAAGTCCTGTGCTTTGGCTAGCATAATAGGGCGGATGTGTTGTGCAATAAAATCGTCACGCCACTGATGGAGGTCATCAAGCGTGTTTTCCGCCAATGGTTTAAAGGCGAATTCCGCGTACGCGTATATATCCAGTATTCCAGCAGCATAATCTTCGTAAAAACGCCGATTAGCCCGCGTATAGTAATCCCGGTCCACTGCGCCGAGCTCTATCAGATGCTGGCCCCAGAGGTAATCACTGTCACCAGCGATCAGAGTATTATCCAGGTCAAATAATGCGAGGCTCATTATATTGGTCTCAATAATCGTTAAGTCTAAGAATGGCGTTTCATTGTCAGTATCGATATTGTACTAACAGATGCCGTTATGTTCATGAAGTTTGCTAGAATCCTGAGCTTATGGAACAATGATAAGATTGTTAATGACTTCTGCAACATAAATACAAGTGATTGATTCTGATGGATATAGGAAAAATGTAGGCATCATTGTGAGCAACGGCGCCAGGCGTGTATTATGGTGTAAAAGAGTAGGCCAGGATGCCTGGCAGTTTCCACAGGGTGGCATTCAGCCTAGTGAAACCCCTGAGCAGGCTTTGTTCAGAGAGTTGCGCGAGGAGACTGGCCTGCGCCGCCAGGATGTTGAAGTCATTGGCTGCACCAAAAAATGGTTGCGTTATCAGTTGCCCAAGCATCTCATACGACGTCGTACCACACCGTGCTGTATTGGCCAGAAGCAACTCTGGTTTATATTGCGCCTAGTGGGTAACGAAGAACGTGTCAAACTGGATTACACGTGTAAGCCCGAATTTGATAAGTGGCGATGGGTTGACTACTGGCGGCCTATGGAAGAAGTAGTGTTTTTCAAGCGCAGGGTCTATGAACAGGCCTTGAGAGAACTGGCGCCATTACTATTTGAAGATTAAAAAATAATATTTTGAATAAAGGCTGCAAGGGTGCATGAATCTGCAGGGTAATTCACCGAACAATAACTAGAATTGATATTCGTTGACCATCAAACGAAGGCCTTAAGGAGCGGCATGATCGAGACGCTTCAGCGTATCGTACAAGAGGTAAATGCAGCTGACAGCCTGGCTCAGGCGCTGGATATTATTGTTCAGCGTGTCAAGCAGTCTCTTTCTGTCGATGTCTGTTCAGTATATCTGGTAACGCCAGGTCAGCAGGAACTGGTGCTGATGGCAACCGAGGGATTAAGACCAGAATCCAAGTACAAAGTAAGGCTCAAGTTTTCCGAGGGCCTGGTGGGGCTGGTTGCCGAACGCGCCGAAACTATTAATCTGGAGCACGCGCAGGATCATCCGCGCTTCAAGTATATCCCTGAGACCGGGGAAAGCGCGTATCACGCCTTTCTAGGTATACCTATCATCCATCATCGTGAACTCCTGGGTGTGCTGGTCGCCCAACAATGCGATGCGCGGCGTTTTGATGATGATCACTCGGCATTCCTGTTTACGCTGGCCGCACAGCTTGCCAGCGCTATCAGCCATGCAGAGGTTACCGGTGAAATTCACTCCCTGCGCGGCAAGCATCATAGGGATGTCTTCATCAAAGGTGTCTCGGGCTCCAATGGCATCGCCTTTGGGACAGCATTTGTCATCTACTCAGATGCAGATATTGACACGGTTCCAGATCGAGAACCTGAGAATATTGATGACGAGATCCAACGATTTGAGAAGGCTATCGATGCCGCGCAAAGTGAACTGCTTGATCTGAAGAAGCGTCTTGGCGCGACACTGCCTTCCGAGGAGGTGATGTTGTTTGACGCCTTCATGATGTTGCTTGGAAGCGATGCGCTGCTGGACAGGACCATAGAACATATTCGGGAGGGCAACTGGGCGCCTGGTGCGTTGCGCATGTCTATACGTGAGAGCACCCATGTATTTGAAGAGATGGAAGACGCCTATATTCGTGAACGCGCCGACGATATTCGCGATCTGGGTAACCGCGTTCTTATGCATTTACAGCAAACCGGTAATGGCGGCATGCGCGCCATTCCGGACTCGGCGGTATTGATCGGACATAAGATCACAGTGACCGAGCTTGCTGAAATTCCTCCTGGCAAACTGGCGGCGGTGGTGTCCGAGTCTGGTTCGAGTTCATCGCACGTTGCGATCCTGGCTCGCGCCATGGGTGTTCCCGCAGTGATGGGGGCTACAGATCTTCCGGTTGGCCGACTGGATGGCTCGGAAGTCTTGGTCGACGGCTATACGGGGCGCGTTTACATTCAACCCAGCGCGCAGGTCAAGAGTGAGTTCCAGCGGCTGGCGAGTGAAGAGGCGGAGCTGTCCGAAGAGCTTAAGTCGATGGCGTTCAAAGAAGCCATTACACCGGACGGCGTGCATGTGCCGGTATATGTCAACGGCGGCTTGATGGCGGATGTCGACGCCTCGGAAAATTCCGGTTCAGAGGGCATTGGCCTCTATCGTACCGAATTTCCGTTTATGGTGAGAGAACGCTTTCCTGGCGAGGAAGAGCAGTATCAGATCTACCGGAAGATACTGATGGCTGTAGCGCCAAGGCCAGTCACTCTGCGCACACTGGATGTAGGCGGTGACAAGGCGCTGTCTTACTTTCCAGTAAATGAGGAAAATCCATTTCTCGGCTGGCGCGGTATTCGTATCACCCTCGATCATCCGGAGATATTTCTGACTCAGTTGCGCGCTATGTTGCGCGCCAGTGTGGGCCTCAATAACCTTAAAATCCTGCTGCCCATGATTACTTCTACAAGCGAGGTCGAGGAATCATTGGAGCTAGTGCAGCGCGCCTGGTACGAATTACTTGACGAAGACGTCAATGCCATCATACCGGATGTAGGGGTTATGGTTGAGGTGCCGTCAGCGGTATACATGATTGAAGAGATTGCCCGGCGCGTGGATTTTATCAGCGTTGGTACAAATGACCTGATTCAGTATCTGCTGGCGGTGGACAGAAATAATGCGCGCGTCGCCGGAATGTATCACGCGATGCATCCGGCAGTGTTACGCGCCCTGATCCATGTAATCGATGGGACGCACAGGGTAGGCAAGCAGGTCAGCATCTGCGGTGAGATGGCAGGCGATCCTGCGGCTGTGATCCTGTTGCTGGGTATGGGCATAGACAGTTTGAGTGTTAGCCTGGCCGGTATCCCGAGGGTTAAATGGGTAATTCACAGTTTCAGCCGTGACCATGCCAGGGGATTGCTGGAACAGTCGCTCAAGCTGGAGGATCCCGAGGCCATCAGGGCATTGTTAAATGCATCTCTGGTGGAAGCCGGACTCGGGGGGCTGGTCAGGGCTGGTAAGCATTAAGGCGTCAATTTGAGGAGATGTAAGATGCCTGTATGCGCCATCTGAATAGTTACAATGAGTTTCAACCACTATACACGGCGTTGCAGCCATAACCATACGCCACTCATGGCTAACAACAACATAGCTATTGCTGAAATGTCCATGAGGTAAACCCCATATTGACCAAACAATCGCCCACTGTGCAGATCCAGCACGAGTCGTTCCCAACTGATCTCCTGGTTCAGGTTGTGTTGTTGTATGTTCCGATGCAAATCTAATGGGATCTTGCTGGGAGCTGCCCATACAGGATGTGGGCCAGTGTAGGGCGCCCAATGCAGTAGTTCATCATCCGTTTCCCAGTAAGTATTTAGGCCGCGCACCACCAGGCTGTTATCCGCGGAATTAGCCAGACCCAGAATACGTTCGGGCAGACCGTTGTCTGTGGTCAGGTGATCGAGGACTTCACCTTCGGGTGTGAGCAGCAGCAGAGCGTGATCCACAGCAACAGCGATGCCCGTCATGGTTTCCACGGCGCCTTGCAGATCGTGATACTCTCCCAGCACAGGCCGATCTTCTAGATACAGAGTTTCACCACACTGTGAAACCCAGTCATTTACAGTGGCGAAACTGACGACCGAATCCGGCTCAATTCCATAAATACGATTTAATAAATGGTTTGCCAGATAGTGCTGATCAAGCTCCAGCTGATCAGCATGCTGTACCAGCAGACCGGTGAGCGCCAGTAGTATAACGAACAAAGCCGCAGTCAGGCCGAGATAGCGGTGCCAGAAGTGCAGGGACTGGAAGCGCACGGGCAGGACGATCAGGCGCGGGAGTCTGCTACATGCTGATGCAGCAATAACGCCATGCGCGTGAGCTTATTGACAGCGCGCACCGATAACGTGGCGCCGGTGATGTTGTCGATTTGTGTATCCAGTTCGTGATCCGATCCTAGCCCGGCTTGCGTATACTGATCCGTAAAAAAATCATGTCGCACCTCCCAGCCGCGGCTTTCACGGAAGATGAGTATTTTAACGCGCTCTATTCCTTCACCATTTACGACTATACCAGTAGTAATCGGGCGCTCCTTACCGATCTCTTCAAGAATCCATACACTTCGCTCGCCTTTCATCCAGTACCGGATACGAATCTTGCTGTAATTATGTCCAAGTATGGACTTGATTTGCGTGCGAAGTGAACCCTTCAAATACATCACGCTGGGTGAGGGCGGTTCCCCGGCAAATGATTGACTGATGAACTCTTCAGGCTGCAGATATACCGAGTCTGCATATACAGAAAAGGGAAGTGTTGAGAAAAGAATTAGCAGAAAAAATTGTTTCACATTTTGTCCATTCAATAAGCACCGCCGGTATGGCTGTTTGCCATACCGGCGGGTATTCTAACGCAGATTGTACGCTTTATCAGAACTGGTAGCCGATACCCAGATCGAAGCCGTTGAAGTCACGACCGGATTCAGAGGAAAGATCGTGATTACGGTCGCGGTAGTCAAATTTGAGTACAACATCCGGATGTACCCAGAAATTGAGCCCCACTTCCCATTGATCAAATTCATCCTGATCGCGGGCGCCTTCGATATCCTGATAACGCCCATATACACCGATTTTCTGAAACTGCGGAGGACGGAAGCTGGGTTCTATATACCAGCCATACTGTTCATCGTCATCTGCAGCCTCTACAGCATCGCCGTCAAAGTCCCAACGGGCATACAGGGCGCGCAGGCCGAAGGGTCCCCGGACGCTATCGGTATGAACTTCCCAGAGTATGCCATCTTCCAGACCGTCGTTATTATCCTGGCTGGCATCGCTCTCGTATTGAACCGAGCCGCCGATCTCTATGCCCGGAATACCCCTGTACTCCAGATTCAGAGATCCAGCAAAATCCCTGGCGATGGCCTCACCAGTACTTTGTCGGCCACTGCGCGGACTAAACGCGCTACCGCCATCGACGGGGGTTGCAAGGCCTTCATGAATCGAGAGTTTCGCTTCAATACCCTGGTTAAAGCGCTGGATCAGCTGCGCCCCGCCGACACGGTATGTGGTTGGGATGATAATGTTCTCAACATCGTTACGCTCGACACCATAGAATGTTGGTGGCTCGTGCGTCTCGTTAAGTATGCCTAGGGGAGGCAAAAACTGACCACCCACGAAACTAGTGTTCTCGTTCAGATCATACTGACTATAGGCTTGCTCAAGCTCGACCGCGCCTGGGCTGGAGCCGTCATCCGTATCCTGTGTTATTGAATGTTCTATTTCCAGTTCTGAATAAAACTTCAGGTTGTCGGCAAACTGATAGCCGAAAAAGAGTACAAAACGGTGGAAATCGATTTCGTCAAGATCATTGCCTGAGTCGTCGGCATCCAGATTGTTATAGTGAAGTTCACCGTAACCGCCGATGGAGGCCTTGTCGAGTATCTCGCCGGCGGCGCTTGCTGTTTCGGCCGCCTCGACCGCAGCTTCGGCTGCCTCATTGGCAGTTTCCGCGGTTTCGCGGGCATCCTGCGACTCCCGTCTGGTCGCCTCAAGCTCTTGTGATATTTGTTCCAGCATGC
>JBGTHR010000107.1:0-5232 GCA_041746095.1 Gammaproteobacteria bacterium
ATGGATAATTGGATCTGATATCACGCCGGGAACTTACAAGAGCAAGATATCACTATGATAATTAATGCAATTGCCAATTTCTGAATGTATCTGATTAACCGATTTGGAACTGTACAGCAATTCTGACATGGGTGGGATCTATCTTTAACACCGCTATTGCACTAACAAAACCACAGCTACTCTCCAGATTCCAGCACTTGAACACGAATAAACCAGCTCAGATAAGTTCAATAAGCATTCGCGCTGATTTGATCGGTATAGTAAACTATTTCAGCTAGAGAATGTGCTTGTTGCTGCAATCTGCATGGGTTTAAGAAACGTAGGCTATGCCGAAGTTAAGCAGATTTCTCCAGTTAAATACTCTCGAGTTAACAAGGCCGTCGAATAGTTATTTAGTATGTTTTATCGACATCCCAAGTATCTGCAATGTGCGCTCAGGCACCTCACCCACCACAGTTACCTGAAAGTGATCCATGTCGCGTGCAAAGGCGTTTATTGACCCTTGGTTGGTTTGCCCGCGCAGCGAGGCCACATCGTTATCCTTTTCCGCAATAAAGATCGAAACAGCCGCAATCCCATCCGTAAAGATCATGTGCTGCACCGGTTTAGGCACCATTGCAATGAGACGTCTCGAATTTTCGGTGAGATAGAAACCGGGAGGGGGTGTATCAACCCGCCAGGAGGGATCAGGTTGCTGGTTGATGAGCTTATCCCTGGATGCAACAGAATGCCAGGTAAAATCCTCGCCCTGCATGGTGGGGTTAAAACGCTCGGGCGGAATGGAATCGCTAATATCCAGACTGGTGAACATCATGCGCTCGATCGGTTTCTGCAGTGTGTTCAACATCTCTGATTGCAAGAGCATCCCGGATTCCTCGGCTACACAAAGTTTATATCCGTAGCGGTAATCATCTTTGGGGTTGATGCTGATTCGGACACAATCCAAACCTGCAATCCGGTCACGACCTGAGAGTTGAAAGTCGTAATTCTCCGAGAGCCGGTCAAAACTTGATGGTATTACCGTTGGCAGGCCATGTCTTTCTTTGCTGGTCCCTACCAGGACATATTTACTGCCAGGCCATACGCATCGCAGCAGGTCCTGATCGCGAATGACCTCCCTGGCCTCGCCTGTGAGTGATGTCAGACGTTCTTTTACACCTGTCTTGTCGTATCCATGAACAATCTGCATGGTCTCCACATTATCGCCATGCATAAAAACAAATGTGCCTTCATAGTTCAAGGACTGAACGGCATGGGTCATTTTATCTAACCAGACCTGTGCATCCTCCTGTTCTGACCAACTCAGCGCTGGCAGCATAAACAGCGCAACAATGGAAAGACGGCGTAACATGAACCTAGCGATCCATGTCGTAACCGACGATTCGAGCATAGGGTATCATCGCCTGGGAACCGGCATATTCAGCATGATTGACCAGATAGCTGCTCAGAGCAGTGTTATTGGTCGAATGAATCTGTTGCGCCGCTGCATAGTCTGACTTCGCGAAAGCTGACTGCGTATCTTCAAGCGCCACAGACTGTACCGGCGAAGTTGGTGAAGGCGGAGTTGCGAAGGCAACTGGCGCTACAGCGGTTTCAGTCGGCACAGGAATATATTGATAGACCATGACTGCCATCAGAGCCAGCGAGGCGGCCAGTGCGGAGCCGTATGCCGATCTTCGCCACTTGCTGGATGGCTTTGAGATGCCTGCTTCAACGCCGTCGGTTTCTGCATCGTCGGCATATACTCGGCTCATCACATCGCTAGCAAAGCTTGCTTTCATGCTGACAGGAAGATTGCCCTGAATAGCATCGCGTATCATGTGGTAACGTTGCCATACTTGTCGCTGGGAATCATCCTTGAGCATTTCGTTGAGGATTTGCTTAACCTCGAACTCAGAGACTTCGTTATCAATCAGCGCCGATACTCTTTCGTTTCTGTCCATAAATTTATCCATAAATCTGTGTATGTATCTGCATATAAAACCAATTCGGTTAACGTGTATTAATTGACCAGCGGATTAAGGGATCGTTCGATTGCCTCGCGAGCGCGAAATATTCTGGATCGAACCGTGCCAATCGGACAATCCATCGTTTGAGCGATTTCTTCATAGCTCATTCCTTCCAGTTCCCTTAGTGTAATTGCCGTTTTGAGGTCATCAGGTAACTCTTTGATTGCTCGAAAAACCGTTTGTTCAATTTCATCCGTCAATAATTGGTGCTCTGGAGTGGCATATTCTTTCAACGCAGAGGGCGCATCAAAATACTCCGCATCTTGAGCATCTATACCAAAATCTGGAGACCTGCGGCTCTCGGACACCAGGTGATTCTTGGCCGTATTGATCGCAATTCTATACAACCACGTATAGAAGGCACTGTCACCACGGAATCTCTTCAATCCCCGGTATGCCTTGATAAACGCCTCTTGCGCAACATCCTGAGCCGCCTCCGAATCATGCACATAGCGAGAAATCAGCTTGATAATCTTGAACTGGTATTTGCGGACGAGGGCGTCATACGCCGTTTTATCTCCCCCTTGAACGCGTCTTACCAGTTCCTGATCATTGTTCTTCTCGCCCATTCGGGCTCTCCCCGTCAGCCACTAGCATCCCCAACTGCCTGATTTATTTACACATAGCATGAAAAGGAGTTTTCTCCTATTATTAAGTTTTGACAATAAACATGATACAGCTACAGAATGCGCGATAGCACTCGCTGCTGATAAGCAAAATATCCCGCATTATGACGTCACAACCACCTCATAGACAACTCAAACATGATGTCCTGATCATCGGCAGCGGCGCCGCCGGTCTGAGTCTGGCGCTAACGCTGGCCAAGTCCTGCCGCGTGGCGATTCTCTCCAAGGGTCCTATCAACGAGGGCAACACACTGTATGCACAGGGCGGCGTCTCGGCCGTGATGGATGCCAGTGATTCTATCGACTCTCACATAGCGGATACTCTGATTGCCGGGGCCGGCCTGTGTGATGAGCAGGCCGTAAGGTATACCGTTGAACATGCCGCCGAGGCGATCCACTGGCTGCTGGATATTGGTGTCCCGTTTACTCGCGAATCATTGCCTGACGGCAGTTCGCCATTGCACCTGACCAAAGAGGGTGGACATAGCCACAGACGTGTTGTTCATGCTGCCGATGCCACCGGTAACGCCATTGAGACAACTCTTGTACAGCGCGCACGAGAACATTCAAATATAGAATTATTCGAGGATCATATTGCCATCGATCTCATTACCACTCGCAAACTCACCGGTAAAGGCAACCGTTGTCTGGGCGCGTACGTCATGAATCAAAAAAAGGCCAGAATTGAAGTGTTTCAGGCCCGTTTCGTGATACTCGCAACCGGCGGAGCGAGTAAGGTATATCTCTATACAAGCAACCCGGACAGCGCCTCAGGCGATGGTATCGCCATGGCCTGGCGTGCGGGCTGTCGAGTGTCAAACATGGAATTTATTCAGTTTCATCCCACCTGTCTGTACCACCCACAGGCTCGATCTTTTTTGATCACCGAAGCAGTGAGGGGCGAAGGTGGACGATTGTTGCTACCGGATGGATCAGAGTTCATGCATCGGTTTGATTCGCGCGGCGTGCTGGCGCCACGCGATATCGTAGCGCGCGCTATCGACCATGAAATGAAGCGACTGGGCGCGGAGTGTGTGTATCTCGATATCTCGCATAAATCCAAAGATTTCATAACCTCGCATTTCCCCACTGTTTATGCCCGCTGTCTCGAGTTTGGATTCGATATGACAAGGCAACCACTGCCGGTAGTACCGGCGGCTCACTATACCTGTGGTGGCATCGTCACTACTCTGGATGCGCAGACCGATGTCGAAAACCTGTATGCGATTGGTGAGACTGCCTGCACCGGACTGCATGGCGCCAATCGAATGGCCAGCAATTCCCTGCTCGAATGCCTGGTTTTTGCTCAGGCAGCCAGCCAGCACATCAATGCACGTCTAACTGATACTGACGTTTCTGTGCAGGCGCCGGAATGGGACGAAAGTCAGGTGACCGATTCCGACGAGGAGGTTGTGGTCTCGCACAACTGGGATGAGCTGCGGCATTTTATGTGGGATTATGTCGGGATTGTCCGCACAACCAAGCGGTTGCAACGCGCCAAACACCGGATTGATTTATTGCTCAGCGAGATCGATGAATATTACAGCCATTTCCGCGTCACCGCTGATCTGATCGAATTACGCAATCTGGCGTTGATTGCCGATCTGATAATACGTTCAGCGATCAGTCGCAAGGAAAGTCGTGGACTACATTACACCCTGGATTATCCCGAGACCGATCCAGCGCTGAATCAGGTCAGCTCCATTCTGGTTCCGGCAGGCTTCACACAGGGCTATAGGCCCATGAAGATATTACAGGCGCCCGGTATGCTGGACGATGCGAGATAGTTGCTCAGTTAGCCACTTAATAGAGTGAGAACTACTACTAACGGAACAGATGCTCGCGGTAAAATTTAAGTTCACGGAGTGAGTCGCGTATATCATCCATAGCAAGATGACTGGAGTCTTTCTTGAACGTCCGGGCAATCTCGGGCGCCCATCGATGCGCCAGCTCTTTCAATGTACTGACGTCAAGATTCCGATAGTGAAAAAACGCTTCCAAATGCGGCATAATGCGCGCCAGGAATCTGCGATCCTGACAAATACTGCTGCCGCACATCGGTGAGGAACCTGGCATAACATGCTGCCGCAGGAAATTCATTGTCGCCTGTTCCGCATGGCTCTCGCTGAAACGGCTTTCCTTGACGCGTTGTACAAGCCCCGAAGAATTGTGCTGGCGAGTGTTCCACTCATCCATTTTACTCAGTATTCCGTCATTCTGGTGAATGGCTATTACAGGGCCCTCGGCGATAGTATTAAGATGTTTGTCGGTGACGATGGTTGCAATCTCGATTATCCTGTCGTTCTGCGTATCCAGACCGGTCATTTCCAGATCGATCCAAATAAGATTTTCTGCATCCTGGCTCATAGTGGGTTTAGTGGAATAGTAGGTGAAAGTTTCATACGAATTCGTTATTGTAACACCGCAACAAAGTATAACAGCGGATCGAATCACTTAAAGATGTCCGCTGCAAACCTGATATTGATACGCAATCCATGATCAAAATCTGTTTACGTTACGTGTTTATAATTTTGCCGGTATTTGTGCTGGCCACTCCAGTTTTCGCGGATGATGCGCAGCAGCTGCACGACTCAAAT
>JBGTHR010000108.1:0-2242 GCA_041746095.1 Gammaproteobacteria bacterium
GTTGACCAATCTCGAAAGGGATTTTACCAAACCGCTTACCTTAGTCCCTGAATTGAGTGTTTAGTCTCACGATTGGAAACAGTTTATACTACACCCATGAACATGCATCTTCTCAATCAAGCCCGTCAACTCAGCGTAGAAGATCAACTTCAATTGGTAGAGGCGCTCTGGGACAACATTGTAAAACGCGATGCGGTCCCAGCCCCTACAGACGCTCAAAAAGCTGAGCTGGACTGTCGGCTTGCTGAGCACGAGGCAAACCCTGATGATGTAATTCCGTGGAGTGAAGTCAAGGCATCCGCACTCGCCCGCATCGGGCGGTGACTCTTCCGGTTACGTTTCGTCATGCCGCTCGCGCAAAGTTCAGTGAGGCGGCGCATCGGTACGAGACTCAGCACCCTGGACTTGGCGTCGATTTCATCTCAGAAATCGAGCGGTGCGTCTTACTCGCTGCTGAACAACCTCAACTCTATGCCGTAGTTCACAACGGCATGCGTCGCGCTATAGCAGAGCGGTTTCCATACAAGCGTCTACTTCCGTGCGGAAGCGCGGCGCATTGTCGTTCTGGCGGTCTTCCACGGCAGCCGCGATCCAACAATCTGGCAACGACGCGCCTAGCGCACAGTCCATCGTACAAGTCCTTCCAGCGAAATAAACGTCAAGCTCCCATCTCTGCCTGCCTGGCCTTTATCCATTGCTTGACCTCGGCGGTGAGCGCCTCTGCCTTTTTGCCCTTTGAGTCTATCGGTGGGCCTATTACGACCGTGATCTTGCCGGGCCGCTTGATGAATTCGCGGCGCTTCCAGAACAGTCCTGCATTATGTGCAACCGGAATAACCGGTATACCTGTTTTACTGGCGACAATGGCCCCGCCCAGACCGTAACGTTTATCCTGGCCGGGTGCGACGCGCGTGCCTTCAGGAAAAATAATCACCCACAGACCTTCCGCCACTCGTTCACGCGCCTGCGTGATGATCTGACGTAATGCCTCCTTTGGCGAGCTGCGGTTAATTGAAATCGGCTTGACCATTGCCATACCCCAGCCGAAAAACGGGATCCATAACAATTCTCGCTTGATCACCCACACCATGGGCGGGAAAAACTTTTTCAGCACCAGCGTCTCCCAGGTGGACTGGTGATTAGCCATAATGACGCACGGCGTGTTCGGCACATTCTCAAGTCCTGTAACCTCGTAATCGAGACCGCACGTTACACGTATCCACCAGACGTTGAAATCGGCCCAACTGGTGACAACCGCGTTGCGTATTTTAAAGCTGAACGGAAACAGCAGCACACTGATTAATGAAATCAAAGCAGTGCTCGCATAGAAACCCAAAGTAAACAGGATTGCCCTGAAATACAGTATGCCTTTTGCAAACATCAGTTGATCTCCAGCAGGAAATCCGCAGCAGCAGCAAGATTTTCGAACACCGGAATATCCGCCGGGAGTTCTCCTGAATTCAAAGTTCGTATTCCATAACCAGTCCTGACCAGCATTGGGTTTGCTCCCACTTTGAGCGCCGCCTGAATATCGCGCAGCGAATCGCCAATCATGGGAACCCCCTGTAGATTTATGCGCAGTTCTTTTGCAATTTTCAGCAACAAACCGGGTTGCGGTTTGCGGCATTCGCAGCCTTCATTCGGACCGTGCGGGCAATACACGATCCGGTCTATAGATCCACCCTCCAGCGTTAGCATGTCCTGCATCTTTTTATGAATATCATTCAGGGTATTCTCGTCATACAGGCCACGCGCAAGGCCTGACTGATTGGTAGCAACCATAATTGTATAATCCGCCTTTTTCAGTCTTGCAATGGCATTCAGGCTTCCCGGTATCGGCTGCCATTCCTGCGGAGATTTTATGTAGACGTCCGAGTTAAAATTGATTACCCCGTCACGATCAAGCAAGACCAGCTTCATTACAAGTTTTTCTTAAACGCACTGATTGCGAACGTGTTACAGACCTGGGTTGCCTAGATGCCTGGAGATGCTGGGCTCATAATGGTAAGTGCTGAATCTTGAAAAAAAGTCAACCCTGTAGCCTGGATAAATCTGCTGTTCGTAAAAACAGATTACTCAGCTTACTAAGCAGTGCAAGACGATTCTCTCGCACGACCTGATCCTCGGACATAACCATGACGTTATCAAAAAACTGATCGACGGTTTCTCGCAGTGATGAGAGCTTATACATCGCAGACGTGTAATCATTATTCTCAAATAACGGATTGACCTCCTGCTCCAG
>JBGTHR010000109.1:0-2038 GCA_041746095.1 Gammaproteobacteria bacterium
GGCACCCTCGATTTATTAGTTATTAACAAAGTAATGGAACTGCCTCACCGTTAGGCGGGCAGATTGTATTATGTTACGGATGGAAGATATCAGGTTGAGATTAGCAAATACGCGGACGTTAGTGTGTTCGGTATGCAACATAGTTTGAATAAGAATAGCAGATGGGCGGAGTTTAGCCCGCCGCAGGTGGCGCAGTAAGCGAATTGATAATGATACTAATCTTATTCTTATGCATGCATAACTCACGTTTCATTACACTTGTGAAATATAGACTTCGGCCGCGCTGATTGCAAACCAAATTGTATAACTCATTGTTGTTTTGTACCAATTATCAGTCTGTCCGCACCAATGATCATTCAGTAAATGACTTGCTAATCAGGATGCGTTAGAAATGCCTGATTGGTTGGCAAATTCAAGGAAAATAGCAATTTACACCATGCGTCAATCTGGATAACCGCCTGTTATTTGTTTCGCTAATTAAATATAGGATTTTGCGAGGTGGATGCACTGTTGGAATTATTCGATGCAAAAAAAATTTGCTGATCCGTGAAAATTCGAGATGACACAATTAATGCAGGAAGTCACTATTAGCGCCATCGGCTTAAGCAGGCCGAGTGAAGCAATGCTCAAACGAATACTGCGGATATCGCACTCGCGAGGCCTCGCCTGCCAATATGTAAAACAGCCAGCGCAAGACAACGTGCACATTATGTTTATTGATCGTGATGATGAGCAGGCAATGTCGCGCTGGCGCGCCTGGTCTGACTCGATGGAGCATGTGGTGAATCCACACACATCCACGGTATTTGTGGGTAGTCTTGAGTCCGAGAGTCATTTGGATTCTTCTCTGCAGGCGCCCCTGCGTGTGCTGCCGACTCTGGCAATGCTTGAAAAACTCGTTAACGGCTACCTTGAGAGAGTTCCGACGCACTCTCACAATGCTGAAGACGGGGAGCAACATCATCAACAGCCCGCTGTGTCCGCCACTGAGTGGCCCTCACAGGCGTTGACCGATTCGCCGTCAACGAGTCCGCCTGCAGCGTTGCTGCTGGATGACAGTCTGCCGGTTCGTTTGGATATGGCAAATGAACTTCGTGAGCTTGGGTTGGAAGTTGACGCATTTGAAAGCGGTGAGGGTGTTCTGGAGGCAATTCGGGACTCCAGATGCTACGACATAATGTTTCTTGATGTCGTATTGCCGGGCATGGATGGCTATCAGGTCTGCCGGCAAATCAGGCAGGACAGTAACCACCGGGGTACACCAGTCATCATGCTAACGGGCAAATCCTCATCGTTCGACAAGATTAGAGGTTCGCTTGCCGGTTGCGACGATTATCTGCTGAAACCCGTGCAGAGGCCACAACTGCGGGACATGGTCGATAAATTTCTGCATACTAACACCCTGACAAGACATTAGATTTTGCAGACTGGTGATACGGATTCACTGGGTTCATGCGGCGATGATATGTTTTAGGGGGGATTTATGAGTATAAACAAGATACTGGTGGTTGATGATTCGCTTGCTGACCTGGCGAATATTAAAAATATTGTCACAGGCGCAGGCTATACCGTATTAACTGCGACATCGGGACTGGAGGCCATAGAAACGGCAAAAAAAGAGCTGCCAGACCTCATTTTTATGGATGTCGTGATGCAGGGCGCCGATGGTTACCAGGCATGTCGGGAGATCACAAATGGCACTACGACTCGGAACATCCCAATAGTGTTCGTCACCAGCAAAAACCAGAAGGCTGATCGAGTATGGGCGGAATTGCAGGGCGGAAAAGCGCTGATAACCAAGCCCTATACCCCGCAGCAGATACTTGACCAGATTAGCAAGAGCGGCTGAGCCGTGACTCATTCAGGCCAGTGTTAAGAACGGTATTGAATTGAACATAAAATAATTGAACCAGAATAATTATAGGCAGCATTTTCGGCGTGGCAGTAGTTTGAAGCCCCGCCTGTCAAGCTCTGACCACGAGTGAGCACTCGGTAACAGTTATGCCAGCAGACTTCGAGAACTCATCAGCGCATTTAA
>JBGTHR010000110.1:0-7326 GCA_041746095.1 Gammaproteobacteria bacterium
GTACAGGACCCGCCGATGCACCGGTTTCAATCCGTCACGCACATCCGGTAAGGCGCGTCCGATGATTACACTCATCGCGTAATCCAGATACGACTGACGCATCTCGTCTTCGAGATTTACCGAAATTAACTCTTTGGCGAACTCAGCCATACAATGAAATCATATTTTGCGACGTTTTAAGGCGTGTAATAATAGCATACATGCCCCCTACATTTATAAATCGAAATCGTCTAAAATCAAGCCTCAATGCCCCTCAATTAATAATTCGAATTAAAATTAATACTTTTTGGCCTTAGTAGAGTGTTGCAAACAGATTTTTCGCCCGTGTATTGCCCGAACGGATTGCCCATCGACCTGCATATCTGTATCGTCTGCCCGCATGCATTACGCTGATACATTAATAACGGCAGGCTACATCATTCCGGTAGTCCCGGATGGCGCCATACTCAGAAATCATACCCTGGTAATTCAGCAAGGCCGTATTGCGGCTGTCCTGCCGTCCGAACGCGCCCTGCATCAGTATCACTCGAATCACTGCCTCGACTTGCAACACCATGCCCTGATTCCCGGTCTGATCAATGCGCATACGCATGCGGCCATGAACCTGCTGCGTGGAATGGGTAGCGACCTTTCCTTGATGGACTGGTTGCAGAATCATATCTGGCCGGCTGAACAGCGCTGGGTGAATGAAGCATTCGTGACCGATGGCACACGGCACGCCATCGCCGAGATGTTGCGCGGTGGCGTTACCTGTTTTAATGACATGTATTACTTTCCTGATGCGGTGGCGCGCGTCTCAGCCGAGATTGGCATGCGCGCCTGTGTAGGACTGATTGTGCTGGATTTTCCGACAGTGTATGCACAGACTGCAAATGACTACATCAGCAAGGGCCTGGCGCTGCATGACAAATACCGCGATGATTCACTGATACGGACGGTCTTTGCACCCCATGCTCCCTACACGGTTTCTGATGGGCCGCTTAAGCGAATCCACATATATTCAAATGAGCTGGATCTCGGAGTGCACACCCATCTGCATGAGACCGCCGCCGAGATCGAACACAGTCTGCTGACTTACGGAGTTCGACCTATACAAAGACTGGCTGATTTAGGCTTGCTGAATCCCGCATTACAGGCCACCCACATGACTCAGCTTGAGCCGAAAGAATTCGATCTGCTGGCAGAAGCTGGAGTGAATGTACTGCACTGCCCTGAATCCAACCTCAAACTTGCCAGCGGTTTCTGTCCTGTCAATAAATTGATGAAACACGGAGTCAATGTCGCCCTGGGTACAGATGGTGCGGCAAGCAATGATGATCTGGACATGTTTTCGGAGATGCGCACCGCAGCGTTGCTGGCGAAAGCCGTGGCTCAGGACGCTACCGCGCTGCCCGCTAAGGATGCGCTGCGTATGGCTACGCTGAATGGCGCGATTGCGTTAGGCCTGAGTGAAGAAACCGGCTCTCTTGAAGTCGGCAAATCAGCAGACATCACCGCCATAGACTTGAGCAGTATAGAATCGGTGCCACATTATGATCCGATCTCCCAGATAGTCTATGCGACGGGACGCGACAAGGTCACTGATGTCTGGGTGGCGGGTCGGCATTTGCTAAAGCAACGTCAACTTACAACCATTGACGAAGTGAATCTGCTGAATACGATCACTGCATGGAATGCAAAAATCGGTCAATCCGATAGGTTACACCTTGAAACTTCCTGAGCATTGAATGTGCATAAGCAAACCGATAACGTTGACGCAAGTGACATTGCCCGATTTGAAGCACTGGCGCATCGCTGGTGGGATAGTCAGGGTGAATTCAAGCCCTTGCATGACATCAATCCCATACGCCTGGGCTTCGTCGAGCGGCATACGTCCCTGGTTGGCAAATCCGTACTTGATGTAGGTTGTGGTGGGGGCATACTGGCGGAGGCCATGGCCGGCAAAGGCGCCAGCGTCACCGGTATCGATATGGCTGAGGCCGCATTGAATGTCGCCAGACATCATGCGGAAGAATCCAAGCTCATGATTGAGTATGCCCGCATTCCAGCAGAAACACTGGCGCAGCAACAGCCGGAGTCCTATGACATTATTACCTGCATGGAAATGCTGGAACATGTTCCGAATCCGGCCGCTATTATTCAGGCATGCGCCACACTCGTGAAGCCTGAAGGTTATATCTTTTTTTCCACGCTCAACCGCAATCCCAAGTCATTCCTGTTTGCCATTCTGGGCGCGGAGTATCTCCTGCACCTCTTGCCCCGAGGCACGCATGAATACGGCAAGTTTATTCGGCCCTCGGAACTGTCATTTTGGGCCAGACAATCCGGTCTGGAACCGGCTGATATCCAGGGCATGGGTTATAACCCGCTAACGCGTACTTACAAAATAACCCCTGATGTGGATGTAAACTATCTCATGGCCGCTCGAAAGCCCTGAGCACATCCATGGATAACTCCACTCTGGTAATCGATACCGTATTTTTTGACCTGGACGGAACCTTCGCCGACACGGCGCCCGATCTCATTCAAGCCCTCAACCGATTGTTACGCGATGAAGGCCGGGAAGAAATGCCTTTCTCCAGCATACGCAATTACGTCTCGCAAGGCAGCGCCGCCATGGTGCGTAAGGGGTTTCCTGATAGTGTATCAGCGCAGGAATTTGAACAACTGCGATTGAAATTTCTGGACTATTATGCCGCAGGGCTTTGCATACACACTGCACTGTTCCCCGGCATTAAACCAGCGCTGGAGTTTATTGAATCGAATCAACTCAAATGGGGCGTTATCACCAACAAGCCCGCCTGGTTGACTAACCCACTGATTGAGGCCATGGCACTGGAACACACCGCTGACTGTGTCGTCAGTGGAGATACCACTGAACAGCGCAAACCCCACCCCATGCCGTTACTGCATGCCTGCGAGCTGTCTGGCAGCGTACCCAACCGTTGCGTCTATGTGGGTGATGATCCACGAGATATTCAGGCTGGCAGGGCGGCAGGCATGAAGACGATCGTGGCGGGCTATGGCTATATTGATGCAGCGGCTAAACCTGCAAGCTGGGGAGCGGATGCCCTGTTCTCACATGCGATTGAGCTGATTGACTGGTTGAAGAGTATTAATGCTGAATCGGCGCTAGCATAGTGATCAGCACTGAACTCTCTATCCTTGGAGGCGTGCTCTTTCTCCTCGGCCTTGAACTTGGTTTTTTGCTGACAAAACTGCGCTCAGACAAAATCATTCATCGCCTCTCTGTGGATAACGAACGGCTGGAGATCGAACTTGAGCAGGAACAAACGCTGTTCCAGGAAAAAATGGATTCACTAGAGGAGGCCCGCCTGCATCTCAAAGACAGTTTTACCGCACTCTCTCACCACGCCCTTAGAGACAATAACGAACAGTTTCTTAAACTGGCTACGGAAAATCTCAAACAACACCAACTTCAGGCCGAGGCTGGACTGCAACGAAAAGAACAGGCGATAGAGACACTCGTCAAGCCTATTCAGAATGCCCTGGAGAAGACCGAGAAACAGATAGCGGCGATGGAGAAAGAGCGCGTTGACGCCTACAGCTCGTTGCGTGAACACCTGCGGCATATGGCGGAAAACCAGAATACGCTTCAACTTGAGACGCGCAATCTGGTGCAAGCCCTGCGACGCCCTGAAGTACGCGGTCAGTGGGGCGAGCTTACCCTGAAACGTCTGGTGGAGCTTGCCGGTATGGTCGAGCACTGTGATTTCTTTGAACAGGAGCATCACAATAATGGCGAAGCTACCATGCGCCCCGATATGATCGTGCGCATGCCTGAGAACCGTGAGATCATTATCGACGCCAAGACACCACTGGATGCCTATCTGAGTGCAGTGGAAGCAAAGAATGACGAGGAGCGTAACAACTTCCTGAAACATCATGCACGAAAGGTGCGTGAGCGCGTCCGCGAACTGTCGAGCAAGGCTTACTGGTCCCAGTTTAAACATACGCCGGATTTTGTTGTGTTGTTCATCCCCGGCGATCAGTTTCTTTCATCCGCATTGCAACAGGATTCGGCATTGCTGGAAAACGCTTTGTCCAACAAGGTCATTCTCGCCACTCCGACCAGCATTGTGGCGTTGTTACGGGCCATCGCCTATGGTTGGCGGCAACTCTCTGTTGCTGAAAACTCAGAAAAGATTCGTGATCTTGCTGAAGACATGTACAAAAGGCTCAGCATATTCACTGAACATCTTGCACGGCTGGGGAAAAACCTGAACAACAGCGTGACCGCCTACAACCAGGCTGTTGGCTCACTGGAGCGGCAGGTATTGCCCGGCGCCAGGAAATTTACCGAGCTGGGCATCCAGTCAAAAAAAGAGCTGAATGTATTGAGTCCTGTTGAAGTATCGGCACGCATGCCGGTGGGCAGTGATGAATCGGTAAACTGAAGTAACCATCAGGAAATCAAATGACCTACTCTCTGTGGCTAAGACCTGACAGGAATACAACAGAAGTCTTGCAGGGAGTTATTAAACAGCTGGCTGCAAAGTATGATGCGCCAGTGTTCCCGCCCCACATCACTCTACTCGGGGCAATAAATTGCATGGAGACTGAAGTCAGCCAACTGGCGCAGTCCCTGGCCTCAAACGCAAGGCAATTTCAAGTCGAGTGTCAGGGACTTGAGACTCGGCAACGCTATTTCCAGTGTGTCTATCTTCGAACCCGGCTTGATGAAAATCTGGCAGATATCCAGAAACGCGCCAGTGAACTTTCTGGACAAACGCTCACCGAGGCCTATAAGCCGCACATCAGTCTTTTATACGGAAACGTTTCCGAAGACAGCAAACAAGTCATGCTTGCAAATCCTCTGTTAAAAAATCTACCCAGCAACTTTTGCATCACACATATCGATGTATATGCAACTAGAGGAACTCCAGATCAGTGGCGTTGTGTCAATTCCGCGCCATTGAATACTCAGACCTGACTTGAATCTTCAGCATCGCATGACCGCACTGAAAAAAATGCCGCACGTTGCAAATCTTCCGGTGTGCCAATATCCAGATAGCGACCACCTTCAAACAGGACGGATTCAACTTTCAGACCATCTGTTATGGCGGACTGAATGACATGCCCGACATACAACTCTCTGAACGTGTCTTCAGTAATGTCTTTCCGCGCCAGATAGTCGTGCATATACCGGCTAAACACAGGTGACCAGACTGCAAGAATCCAGGTGTTCACAAGACTGGTGGATTCCGGTTTGATAACGATGTTTAGTACTCTGCCACGAACATCGGTCTCCACCATATCCATTTGGGATGGAGTTCCTGCCTGGAACAAACCCAATACAATATCGGCTTTGCTGGCGGATTGATGTGACAACATACGTGAGAATGCGTCGGCGGGTTGGAACAGGATATCCGGAAACCCCATTGCAATATATGCCGCCTGTATAAACGGCCAGGCGAAATCCAGAGTATAAGGCGTACCGTGCGAGCGCCTGATCACAAGATAGGCAAGATTCAGCCCAAAGACGTTTCCATCAAGCAGGCGTTCGGGGATATCCCATTTCCCTTCACGCAATATGACGTAACAGCGCTCAATTCCAGCAATACTCATTGCATTCAGCAACCATGTGCAGGCTGGGGCAAACTGCTCACTTGACGGTACCGCTACCGGGTATATTTCCTTGCTGCACGGCTGCGGCGCGATCCTGTTGGCATAGCCTGCCGCAGGCGCCAAACCGATAATCTCGCGGACCACAGGTACTTGCTTTACGGCTTAAAAATCCTCATGAGAAAGGATGTTTCAGGATTATGTTCTCGTCACGATCCGGCCCGGTAGAGATGATATCGATCGGTATCTCGATGAGTTCTTCTATACGCTTCAGATAATTGAATGCAGGCTTAGGCAGATCATCGATAGTGCGGGCGCCGGCCGTGCTATTGTCCCATCCCTCATGATCCTCATAGACAGGCGTGCACGCTTCCAGCGCTTCGGCGCTGGCCGGTGATACATCATAGGAATCGCCATTACTCGAATAAGTAGTACATAGACGCAACACCTTCAAACCATCCAGCACATCAAGCTTGGTTACACATAGACCTGTAATACTGTTAATGCGAATAGCCCGGCGCAGTGCAACAACATCAAGCCAGCCACAACGTCTTGCTCGGCCGGTAGTGGCGCCAAATTCATTACCCTGCCTGGACAAATGCTTGCCTGCATCATCAAACAATTCAGTCGGGAAGGGTCCGGCCCCGACTCGCGTAGTGTATGCCTTAACAATACCCAATATGTAATCAAGATCATGCGGGCCTACACCGGAACCGGTACATGCGCCTCCTGCTGTGGTATTGGAGGAAGTCACATAAGGATACGTTCCATGATCAATGTCCAGCAACGTGCCCTGCGCACCCTCGAATAATATGTTTGTTTCCTGCTTGTGCAGTTGGTAAAGCGTCGCCGGTACATCCGCAATCATGGGGATCAGGATCTCCGCGAATGCAAGCGTCTGCTCCAGCACGCTGGAATAATCCGCTGGCTTGGTTTGGTAATATTTTTCCAGGGCGAAATTGTGATACTCCATGACAGCCTTGAGCTTATCCGCGAATTTTTCGCTGTCCTGCAGATCGCCAAGCTTGAGTCCGCGCCGCGACACCTTGTCTTCATAGGCCGGGCCTATGCCGCGACCGGTAGTGCCGATGGCAGATTTGCCCCGCGCCTTCTCGCGGGCATGATCCAGATCGACATGGTAGGGAAGGATCAGCGGGCAAGCCTCGGAAAGCAGCAGCCTGTCACGCGCCGGGACGCCACGCGCCTCCAGCATGTGTATCTCTTCCAGCAGTGCTTCTGGCGATAGCACAACTCCATTGCCGATCAGGCACTGCACATCGTCGCGCAATATTCCCGACGGAACCAGGTGTAATACCGTTTTCTGGCCATTGATAACAATCGTATGGCCCGCATTGTGTCCACCCTGAAAACGAACCACGACGCTCGCCTGGTCGGTGAGCATATCTACGACCTTACCCTTGCCCTCATCACCCCACTGAGTGCCTAAAACTACCACACTTTTACCCATGCTTATATTCTCTGTTGAGGAGGAGACTTCGAGCTCACCCCGATCATCACTCTGATTATTTCAATGGTTTTGTTATCCATTCGTCATCCTGCAGTATCAAATCACGGTCACAATTCATCGCTTTGGCATCTCCGGGCTGATCCTTGAGTTCATATACGACTCGCTCTCCAGCATTTCTGAGTGCGAATACTTTATGTCTCTGACCGGCATCCTCGCTGGCCTTGACATAAATACCTTCAGCTATGCCCGGTATATCAGCAGCGGACAGATTC
>JBGTHR010000111.1:0-3596 GCA_041746095.1 Gammaproteobacteria bacterium
TAGCTCAGCGGCACATCCATTCTTTCAACGATGTCACCGCTTTGATCAGTGATCTGATAGGTAAATTCAATCAATTTATTAATCGCGATACTCTCATCAGCCATTATAAGAGGATTCTCCATTTGCTGTGGTTTACTAAAATGATCGGGGTGGGTTAATTTTGGATCCATTGTTTGGAGTGGACATGATACTCCAGCTCATTCAGACTGCCTCTATTGATTCCAGGATATGCGCCACTCAATAATGAAACATTGCCTGTAATCCATGGATGATGCTTTAATAGTTGTTATGAGTTCCTTCCTGATTGACATATCTCTGGCTGCTAATCGATTTCAAAATCTTGCTGCGAGTATCCTTGATGTTCATCGCAAATTGATCGATGTCATGTCAAACGAAGAAAGCCCGGAACATATCATTGAAGGTATCGATCAGTTTCTGCGCATCGCCACGCAACTCGATATGAGTCGGGACACGGCGGACGCCGTTGATGACAAAGATGTGACTCAGCTGGGAAATTATGGCCTGAGCCTGCTAATGGATTTACAGCAATGGGTTAGCCAGCGTGAATTACATGAGCTGGCGTCAGACATTCAACTGATTACACTGTCTATTGCCGACTGGATAATCCGCCATGCGGGCCAGATTCAAATACTGGAGCCTGTCGTCGATGCCCTCGCTAAAATTGCCAACCAATCCAGTCAACATGCAAAACTAATCACATTGACGCAGTTTATGGGTAAAATCCAACATGCCTGCGCAAACATTAGTCGCAGTGATCTGGAAAAGTCGAATCCGGGCAGACCATGGCGTATCCTCTGTCTTAACCGTTGCATTGCTGCAACACGCAGCCACGATCCAAAGCAAATGGAGCAGGCGTTTGCTTTTATGATCCAGGTCATGCCGGACGAAGCGCCTCGATTTTTTTCTGAAGGAATGCAGGAAATGGATAAATTAGATTACCCTGCGCATGTAAAAAAAATACTGCAGGATTACTTCGATAAATATACGCGGCCTACCATGAATTGATGGTAGCGAGGAAAATTATGTCACAGCAGCTTGAGTCTGAAATTGTTAGCGACTGGCTAGCACTGCGCGCCAGCACTGCTAATGACAAGAACCTGAGTGAACATCTGAATCTGATTTCCAAAAACGTCAGGTTACTGGGTGTTCCGGACTTTGACGTGATTGACTATGACAACTGGGCAAGACAATGCAAAGCTGACGTCGCTTCAAATGCACTCAAAGATGTGGCTTATGAAGGTGCGGACATACTCAGTGCCGCTGAAAAACGTATCATATTTCAGACGCTTGAAACCGTCAGAGCTAATGATGGCACGACACTTTCAAACCGACTGGAAATTGTGATTGAAAAAGAAAGCGACGGTCAGTGGCGCGTTATTGAGGAGAGAGTGCTAGCATAATCCGATGTGTATCATCTACGGGCATAAAAATAAACAACACCGCAGCACAAACTGACATGTTGTTCTGATTAATCCGCTAGGATCAATACCGTTCGATACATCTCCCTGTTCTCAATATCCCACTCATTCGCAGCAAGCTGCCGGTAATATCGCCGCAGAGATTTAATCACGATCGCGAGGACGCCTCAACTCCAGGATGCCATTCAGCGTCTTGAACTCCGTCGCAATGGCGTAGTTGGAAACTGAATTCACTTCATTTTTGATTCTACGTACACGTCTCTACCACAAGTAAGACCAAGTAGTCTCTTTCTGCTCAACCTTACTATAGCAATCTCAGTTCTTTACTGTGCAACTCCTAAATTATAAGTGAATAAATAACCATAGGTTATTAAATATAAATGGGTTACTCAGCTACAATCTTGTTGCAAAATAATGTTTATGAAATTTTCATGATTTGCATTGACATTTATCAAGCACAAACTTGATACTTATCAAGTTTTAACTTTGTAGCCTATCTTTTGTGAAAAGCGGCAAAGCCTGAATAACCAACGAGCAACGAACTCCATCAGGCCTCAAAATCTATGGTGATTTAGCAGCATTCTAAGAGAGGGGAACAACAATGAGCACACAAAATACTCAGGAGCAAAAACCGCAAGACGATAAAGTTGTAGCATCAGAAAGTCGGCGTAACTTTCTGGGCGCACTCACCGCAGCACCGTTAGCCGTAAGTGGTCTAGGTGCCTTGTTAAAACCCACCGAGGCACTGGCTGCGGACATCACCCCCGCTGCGGTGGGAGGAGAACTGTGCGGAGGGTTGAGCCAGGTACAACGCGCCGATAGGGCACTTCAAATCCGCATCAAACTGGCGCGGGACGACCGCAATCTACCACTGGTGCCTCACCCCAACAATGGTGATGAGCTGCGTTACAGTAACGGAATCGGGACCTTCTCCAAATCGCTGCCGCATAACCGATTCGGTGAACCTGATGTCAACGCCCTCAACGCCTTGATCGCGGCGATGCGCAGCGGCAGGCAGGCCGATTTCAATGCCATCCCGCTGGGCGGCGACCGCCGCCTGGTAAATCCGCAGGCAGGCCTTGCGTTCGATACGGAAGGGCGCGAACCGCACAATATCGCGATTCGTCCCGCGCCGAGATTTTCCAGCGCCGAAGAAGCCGGCGAAATGGCGGAACTCTACTGGATGGCGCTGCTGCGCGATGTGGATTTTGGGGATTATGACAGCAACCCCATCGCCCAGGCGGCCGTCGCGGACTTGTCGACCTTCTCGGTTTTCCGCGGACCCAAACAAGGCGGCGTGGTGACCCCCCGAACCCTGTTCCGGGATAGACTCCGCGGCTGCCTGACGGGTCCGTACGTGTCGCAGTTCTTTCTGCTCCAGCCCGGATTTGGTTCACAGACGATAGACCAGCGCGAATTTAATCTTGTGCCGGGCGTGGATCATATGACCGCAGTGCCTGCCTGGTTGAATGTCCAAAACGGCGTTAACACCCCAGTATCTCCAATCGACACCAGCCAGCAAGTTTTTGTTCATGACGGCCGCAGCCTATCCCGCTTTGTCAACGTCGATGCACTGTACCAGGCCTACTTTAATGCCGCGATTATCCTGCTCGGAATGGGCGCGCCCTGGAACTCAGGTAATCCTTACGGGCAAACCCCTGAAGGTGGCGCGGGCAGACCCTTACCCCCAGGTGCGCCAGTCAATATCCTCAACCGCACTCAAGTGGGCTTCGCCACCTTTGGCGGGCCGTTCATCCTCAGCCTGTTGGCGGAGGTCTCAACTCGCGCACTGAAAGCTCAGTGGTATAACAAGTGGTGCGTGCACCGCAGGCTGCGTCCGGAAGAGTTTGGCGGGCGCGTGCATTTCCAGATGACGGGCGACAGAAGCTACCCGATTAATAGCGAGCTCTTGAATTCCCCGGTGTTGGATGATGTTTTCGCAGCGAACGCAACTCAGAACGGTGGCCAGGGTACTTACCTGCTATCCCAGGCTTTCAGGGAAGGCTCGCCCAATCATCCTGCGTATGGCTCAGGTCATGCGTCGGTGGGCGGGGCGTGCGTCACGATACTCAAGGCATTTTTCGATGGATCGTTCGTATTGCCGAACCCGGTCATGCCTACCCATGATGGCTTGACTACTATTCCAATCTCGGCATC
>JBGTHR010000112.1:0-2734 GCA_041746095.1 Gammaproteobacteria bacterium
ATAGCAGCGGCACTTTAAACCGCAAGGCCGGTGCCACTCCCCAGATCAGCAATTTCACATTGATCGGCAATGAGACCCAGAGTGCCGCAGGCTCCAATGCCAGCTATGCCTGGTCCAACGGCACGCCACTCGCCGCAACAAACACACAGACCGGTATTCGCGTCTTTCAGGTTGGCAACGGCTTCCAGATTACCGCACCGGCTGACACAAACAGCCGTACGCTGAAGGTCTATGTTGGTCTTAAAAGCGCCCGAGGCCAGTTTACGGCCTCAATCAGCGGTAGTAGCCTTCCGGTTTACTCCGCGTTAATCAACCAGCCAAGCGGACTGGGTAGCCATGTCGTCAACTTAGACTACCAGGCGGCCTCGGCTGGGCAGACTCTGACTGTGCGGTTCATTATGGAAACCCGTTATCAAAGCGGCCCCACGGCAAGTCAGCTCAACCTCGAATCTGCCGCGCTCGTCGTCAGTGGCGCTGGGGGCGGTGGAGGTGGTGGTTTCACGCTACCGTTTACCGATGACTTCAATGACGGCAACGCACAGGGATGGACAGTCACCGACGAGGCTGGAAATCCATCCAACTGGAGCGTCGTTACCGGCCAATACAGACAACCCAATCAGGTAAGGGCGGGCCGAGTCAATTTCAATGAGTCATATCATCTGGGTTCGTTCAGCTATCTTGCGGCCGGCATTGAATTACAAAACTACCGCGCTACAGTAGATGTAACACCGCGTGGGGAGCTTGGAGATGACATAGGTGTCATGTTCCGATATCAGGATTCCAATAATTATTACCGCCTGACATTTGACTCCCGCTATGGATATACCCGCCTGGAGAAGCGCGTCAATGGCCAGTTCAGCGCCCTTGCCTCTAATTCCATTGGCTATGAATTCAGCCAGGTTGTTACAGTCGCTGTCGAAGTCGTTGGGTCAAATATACTGGTCTATCTTGACGGTGATCCATTGTTTGCTGTACTGGACAGCAGTCTCGGCCAGGGGACTTTCGCGCTCTACAGTGCTGCGGACTCAAGATTCGATAATGTTTCGATACAGAACATTGCCAGTGCATCAAGAGTCGTGCTTTCCAGGCCAATCGCACATACCGTAGGTGCGATAAATAGCATTTCCGCCTCGGCTATAGCCATTAACCCGCCTGCGGGAAGAGTGGATTTTGTACTGGATGACAGCACGACAATCTCGGATTTTTCCGCGCCCTACTCCGCCACTTTTAACAACGTCGCGCAAGGCGAACACACTATACAAGCAAGATTATTCAACTCAGGAGGCGCACTTGTCGCAAGTGATCTCAATACTGTTATCGGCTCAGGAGGCGCTAACTACCTGACGATCGGAGACAGCATAACAAATGGCGCCAGAGACAATTTTTCTTCAGATAACGCATCCGCAGATGGCCGGATTTTAGGTTTCCAAGGTTACCAGGCATCTTTGAACGATGCACTTACACAGACGCTGAATCGCCAGCATCTGGTGGTTAATGAGGGCATAGGTGGTGACACATCAGCACTTACTCTCGATCAGCGCCTGGATTCAATTCTTGCCAGAAATTCTGACTCGAATCGAATGCTGATGTTTCTGGGCACCAATGATGCGACTACCTCATTACCTATCCCCAGTGGACTGGGCTGCACTGGCGCCGCGTGTAATGGTACGTTCAAAGGCAACATGCAGGATATTATTGATGCGGCCAGTAACTCAGGGAAATCTGCATTCGTAGCACTAACGCCACCCTCGTTTGGCGCTTCAGCGACGTCCGCACCGTATTCAAACCCGTTAAACACCATGCGAAACAATACGATCCAGGAGTATAACCAGGTGGTATTAAATCAGCTGACTAACAGAAGCCTGGGACCCAACCTGTTTCAATGTTTTCTGGGCGCGGCCAACCGCTTCAGTCTGTTTGCCGATAATTTTCACCCCAATGGACTCGGTTATTCCGTCATCGCCCAACTATGGCATGACATATTGACGGGAGTTAGTCAGACCACTGATCCGTGCACAACTCTGCCTCGCTTTACGCTGGGAAACCTCTCCAGATCAACCGTCTCACCGTTTCTCAAGCAGAACCTGATCGAAGTGGGTGACGAATATTATGTCAATGAGGGTTTCACTATCTCCAGCATTCCATCTGATCAGAGCCTGGCGGGCGGCGTGTGGATAATGAACTCCAATGCAAGCGCTGACAGGAACAATACTAATGCAAGCAATTACCTGTCTTTCAGCACGGATCGCAATGTCACGGTCTATGTAGGCTATGACAACCGGGCAACACAGCTACCTGCATGGTTAAACAACAACTACACCAACACTGGGGCGCAACTCGGCGTCAGTCAAGCGGGTACACAATTTACTCTATACAGACGGAACTTTACCGCCGGAAATATAAGTCTTGGCGGGAATCTCGCGGCGCCGGCGTCAGGTGCGCAGGCCAGCTACGTGGTTATTGTTGTGCCGCAATGAGTATGATTAGCAGGAGTTAACCTTATGCCTAGATATTTTGTAATGACGGTTATCGCGAGTCTGATAAGCAGCCTGATGTTTTTCACAACCATATCTCAGGCAGAACCCTTATCTAATACAGACGCTGAATCTATCGTGCTCAGTTATCTTGATGCCTTACGTCAGGGCGACACACAAACCATCAAACAATTACTGGGTGAAGATTTGCTGGAATCCAGCCGCAGCAGGCTGGATAACCCTGATTATCCAAACATGCT
>JBGTHR010000113.1:0-3025 GCA_041746095.1 Gammaproteobacteria bacterium
GCAGGAAAAAGGCGAAATTATGAATAATTTTCAGCAATCGCCTAATGATACAGGTTCTGCTGAGGTCCAGGTTGCGCTGCTATCAGCGCGCATCAGCACGTTGAGTACTCACTTTACAGCCCATAAGCATGATTTCCATTCCAGGCATGGGTTGCTGAAGATGGTCAACAAGCGGCGCAAACTGCTGGACTATCTGAAATCCAAGGATCTGGGAAGATATCAGTCACTGATTGCATCGCTGGGTCTGCGTCGATAGTCGATGTAAACGGTCGGTGCGGTACGACTTTGATGAATTTCGAGTTCATTCTTGACTTGTAATATCGCCAGTTTTGCCACCCGCTATATCAGCGGCGTCCCGGGGTATTGGCAATGTGAACAAACCGCCCCGGAAGTCGCGGGCTTATTTTTTTCGTACAGGAAATCCATGTGAAACCAATAACTAAAACATTTCAATACGGCGATCATACTGTAAGCATTGAAACTGGCGAAATTGCCCGTCAGGCCAACGGGGCCGTACTGGTATCCATGTCCGACACAGTTGTGCTAGTGACAGCTGTGGCGCAGAAAACCGCAGTCCAAGGCAGGGATTTCTTCCCCTTGACCGTCAATTATCAGGAACGCACCTATGCCGCAGGCAAGATTCCCGGTGGGTTCTTCAAGCGTGAAGGTCGCCCTACAGAGAAAGAGACACTAACCTCCCGCTTGATTGATCGGCCGTTGCGGCCGCTATTTCCCAAAGGTTTCACCAATGAAGTCCAGGTGATTGCCACGGTGGTGTCGATTAATAATGAAATTGATCCAGATATACCCGCACTGCTGGGCGCCTCGGCGGCGCTTATGTTGGCAGGCGTGCCTTTCAAGGGTCCTATTGGCGCCGCCAGAGTGGGTTACGCTGATGGTAATTACCTGCTGAATCCAACTGCCAGCCAGTTGGCCGATTCGCAATTGGATCTGGTCGTGGCAGGCACCAGCTCCGCGGTTCTAATGGTCGAGTCCGAGGCAAAACAATTACCTGAAGACGTCATGCTAAATGCAGTCATGTTCGGCCATGAACAAATGCAGACCGCCATCAATGCGATCAATGAACTGGTGCAGGAAGTCAATAATCCCCCATGGTCCTGGCAGGCTGCCGAACCCGATACGGCTCTGTCAGACAAGTTAGCCTTGATTTCCCGCGAAGATTTGACTGCCGCCTATCAGATAGCCGATAAGCTTGAGCGCCAGGAACGGGTGGCGGATTTGCGTAATGCGGTGGTTAATTCTCTGGCCACTGGCGATGCAGGCAGTCCAACAGCCGATGCCGTTAAAGAGAAATTCGGTAAGCTTGAAAAGCAGATCGTGCGAGGCCGTATCATCTCAGGTGAGAAGCGAATAGACGGCCGGGATACGCATACCGTCAGACCTATTACTATTCGCACCGGTATTTTTCCTCGTACCCACGGTGCTGTGCTGTTTACTCGAGGTGAGACTCAGGCCATTGTCGTCACTACTCTGGGTACCGGCCGCGATGCACAAATCATTGATGCCATAGAGGGAGAGCGTAAAGATCGCTTTATGCTGCACTATAATTTCCCGCCTTACTGTGTCGGAGAAACCGGTATGGTCGGTTCACCCAAGCGGCGTGAGATTGGCCACGGTCGGCTTGCCAAGCGCAGTATTCTGGCAGTATTGCCGGACGAAGCGGAATTCCCTTATGTCATTCGTGTAGTTTCCGAGATCACTGAATCCAATGGCTCAAGTTCCATGGCTTCAGTCTGCGGAACCAGCCTGTCCTTGATGGATGCGGGTGTCCCGATTAAGAACCCGGTGGCAGGTATCGCTATGGGTCTGATAAAAGAGGGTGACCAATTTGCTGTATTGACCGACATTCTGGGAGATGAGGATCATCTTGGCGATATGGATTTAAAGGTCGCTGGCACGCAAAATGGTGTCACGGCTCTGCAAATGGATATCAAGATTGACGGCATTACCCGTGAAATCATGCATCAGGCCCTTACTCAGGCGCGTGAAGGGCGCTTGCATATTCTTGACAAGATGCAGTTGGCCCTCAGCGAGCCCCGCCAGGAAATGTCTGAATTCGCGCCGCGATTCATCACTATGCGTATCAATCCAGAGAAGATTCGTGATGTGATTGGCAAGGGTGGCGCCACGATTCGCGCCATGACAGAAGAAACAGGCGCATCAATTGATATAGATGACAGTGGTATCATCAAAATTGCTTCGGTTGATAAAGAAGCAGGCGAAGAGGCGCGGCGCCGCATCGAGTTACTTACCGCGGAAGTTGAGGTTGGCCAGGTGTATGAGGGTCGAGTTGCCAAGATTATGGATTTTGGCGCCTTCGTTACTATTTTGCCTGGTAAGGATGGACTGGTGCATATTTCACAGATCTCAGATGAGCGAGTGACTAACGTCAGCGATAAACTTTCTGAGGGTGATCAGGTCAAGGTTAAAGTGCTTGAAGTCGATAAGCAGGGCCGCATTCGACTTAGCATGAAGGCCATGGATTCCTGACAAGCAGTCTGTCAATATTTCGTTTGTTTGTTAAGGTAAAAAAGGGCGCACGCCCTTTTTTTATATGTTAATTAATTGATGTGATGTCTCGAATACTGTCTAAATGGATTCTCAGACTTAGAGCAGTTTAGTGCTAGCGAGGTGTTAACGTGAATGATAAAGCATCCAAATCAGATGAGGAGTGGCGTGAGCAGCTGACCGACGAGGAGTATGCGGTGTGCCGTAAAAAAGGCACAGAGCGACCCTTCTCCGGGCGTTACTATGCCAGTAAAGATCAGGGCATATATCGGTGTGTCTGCTGCGGCGCGGAACTGTTCGATTCAGCAACCAAGTTTGATTCTGGCACTGGCTGGCCCAGCTTCTTGGCGCCTGCCGATAATGAAAGCATTGATACCGCTGTCGATTCTAGCCACGGCATGAACAGAACCGAAGTTACCTGCAAGCAATGTGGTTCACATCTGGGCCATGTCTTTAACGATGGGCCTGCCCCGTCCGGGTTGCGCTATTGTATTAA
>JBGTHR010000114.1:0-7549 GCA_041746095.1 Gammaproteobacteria bacterium
CGACCAGCGTGGCCGCCACGTTTTCAAGAGTTTCAGATCAGGAGCGATCGTGTTCGGGTTTGTATGGGCCCTCTGCGGGCACGCCGATATAATCTGCCTGCGCATCACTAAGAGTGGTCAGGTGAGCGCCAATACGCTGCAGGTGCAAACGTGCGACCTCTTCATCCAGATGCTTGGGCAACACGTAAACCTTTTTCTCGTACTGCCCTGTGTTTTTCCACAGCTCTATCTGGGCAAGTACTTGATTAGTAAAAGAATTCGACATAACAAAGCTTGGATGTCCGGTAGCGCAGCCAAGGTTCACTAGGCGGCCTTCGGCGAGCAGAATGATGCGTTTGCCATCGGGAAAGACAATGTGATCAACCTGAGGCTTGATATTATCCCAGGTGTAAGCCTTGAGTGAAGCAACATCAATCTCATTGTCGAAGTGGCCGATATTGCAGACAATGGCCTGGTCCTTCATAGCCAGCATATGATCATGATTGATCACATGATAGTTTCCGGTCGCGCTCACAAAGATATCCGCCTTATCGGCAGCCTCTTCCATAGTGACCACTCGGTAGCCCTCCATGGATGCCTGCAGGGCGCATATCGGGTCGATTTCAGTAACCAGCACGGTGGCGCCCAGCGCCTTGAGTGACTGCGCACAACCCTTACCGACATCACCGTAGCCGGCCACTAATGCTATCTTGCCGGCGATCATCACATCGGTGGCGCGCTTGATACCATCCACAAGCGATTCGCGGCAACCGTAGAGGTTATCAAATTTCGCTTTAGTGACCGAGTCATTAACATTAAAGGCCGGTATTAACAGTTCGCCCGCCTTCAACATTTCGTAAAGGCGATGCACGCCCGTAGTGGTTTCCTCGGAGACGCCACGGACATCGACCAGCAGTTCCGGATATTTTTCGTGCATCAGCTTGGTGAGATCGCCACCGTCATCAAGAAGCATGTTAGGCTTCCAGCCACGCGGTCCAAGAATGGTTTGTTCTACACACCACCAGTATTCTTCTTCTGTTTCACCTTTCCAGGCGTAAACGGGTACACCGGTATCCGCAATTGCTGCGGCCGCATGATCCTGAGTAGAAAAGATGTTGCATGAGGACCAGCGCACGTCCGCGCCCAGTGCGGTAAGCGTCTCGATCAAGACGGCGGTCTGAATGGTCATGTGCAGGCAACCTACGACACGCGCGCCCTGCAGCGGCTTCTTACTTCCATATTTCTCGCGTAGCGCCATCAGTCCGGGCATCTCGGTCTGCGCGATGTTGATTTCCTTTCTGCCCCAGCCAGCCAGGCTGATGTCTGCGACTTTATAATCAGGTTGAAGTTTTTCTGCTGTTTGACTCATATCGTGTCAGGCTCCGGCTGCGTGTGCGGTTACGTTTAAGCCTGCGGCATTGCGCAAGGCCTCGGATTTATCGGTTTTTTCCCAGGAAAATGTGTCTTCGATACGGCCGAAATGGCCATATGAGGCGGATACCCGATAGATGGGTCTCAGCAGATCAAGCATGGTTACGATTCCATAGGGTCGAAGATCAAATGTGTCGTGCACCAGCATCTCGATCCGCCGGTCGTCTATAACGCCTGTGCCAAACGTATCAATACTGACGGATGTGGGTTTTGCAACACCAATAGCATATGAAATCTGGATCTCACAGCGTTCCGCCAGACCTGCTGCTACAATATTTTTGGCGACATAACGTCCGGCATAGGCGGCTGAACGATCCACTTTAGATGGATCTTTGCCAGAAAAGGCGCCGCCACCGTGACGCGCCATACCACCATAGGTGTCTACAATAATCTTACGGCCAGTCAGGCCACAGTCACCCATCGGACCGCCAATAACGAATTTACCCGTGGGGTTGATGTGATATTTGGTGGCTTTACTCAGCCATTCCTCGGGTAGGACCGGTTTGATAATGCTTTCCATCACCGCCTCATGGAGGTCTTTTTGACTGATTTCTTCGCTGTGTTGAGTGGAGAGTACAACGGCGTCAAGCCCTACCGGTTTGCCATTCTCATAGCGAAATGTTACCTGACTCTTGGCATCTGGACGTAACCATGGCAGTTCACCAGCTTTACGGACTTCAGCCTGCCGCTTTACCAGCCGGTGCGCGTAGGTTATTGGGGCTGGCATAAGCACGTCTGTCTCGCTGGTGGCATACCCGAACATAAGACCCTGGTCGCCTGCACCCTGGTTTTCCCGGTCACCCCGATCAACTCCCTGGGCGATATCGGGCGACTGTTTGCCTAGCGCATTCATGACGGCACATGTCTCGGCATCGAAGCCCATCTCCGAGCTGGTGAAACCGATATCTCTGACCACGCCTCGCACCAGGGCCTCATATTCTATCTGCGCGCTGGTCGTAATTTCACCAGCCAGAATGACCATGCCGGTCTTAACCAGTGTCTCACAGGCGACTCGAGAGTTCGTATCCTGTTCAATAATGGCGTCAACTATTGCGTCAGAAATCTGATCCGCCATCTTGTCAGGATGTCCCTCGGAGACAGATTCCGAAGTAAACAAGTAGGAATTTTGCATATGATGTGTTTTAAGGTTGTGTTGATCAGCGGATGAGGTTGAGTATGGCCATGCGCAACGGCATGTAAATAGCAAGGCAGGCTTGCTGTTTGTTAAACCACTTCAGTATACACTAATATAGCGCCAGATTCATGCTGATCCGACCTTTAGCCCCTTAACAGGGACTGACCGGGCGATCTTCTTGAGCGCTATTATTCAAGCATCGCTTAAATATTAAGGATTCTATATGGTTAGTCTACAAACGCCAGTATGCGAATTTGCTCAACCGGCAATTGAGTTCTGTCTCCCTGGGGTCGATGGCAGCCAATGGTCATTAAAGGATTGTCAAGGGCCGAATGGCCTGCTGGTGATGTTCATCTGTAATCACTGTCCTTATGTCATCGCCGTGCGCGAGAGAATCGTGCGTGATA
Source organism: Gammaproteobacteria bacterium (assembly GCA_041746095.1). Lineage (GTDB taxonomy): Bacteria > Pseudomonadota > Gammaproteobacteria > JBGTHR01 > JBGTHR01 > JBGTHR01. The sequence continues at coordinate 2,953 of JBGTHR010000114.1, forward strand.
CGAAAGAATTGCAGGACCATGGAATTGGTTCGGTTGCTATAATGTCCAACGACCCGGCTGATTATCCCGAGGATTCGTTCGAAAATATGCAGCGGGTATCCCGCGAGTTCCAGTTCCCATTTCCGTACTTGCTGGATGAATCGCAGAACGTGGCGCGTAGCTATGGGGCTGTATGCACCCCCGACTTTTATGGCTATAACGCGGACTTGAAGTTGCAATACAGGGGCAGGCTGGACTCCAGTGGCAAACAGGCAGCCCCGGGAGATGTGCGCAGGGATTTATACGAGGCCATGAAACAGATTGCGCAGACTGGCAAAGGGCCGCAGGAACAGATTGCCAGTATGGGTTGCTCTATTAAATGGCGGGATCAGGCCTGATCACCAGTACATGCCGATGTATGCGATTGCGCTAAGTCTTTATTTAATGAGGAAATTATTTTGTCCAACCCTGTCAATGAGTTAGTGAACAGCGAGTCACCTTCCGCCACGCGAAGAGTGCTGGCCAATGCGATACGTGCGCTCAGCATGGATGCCGTACAAAAGGCCAATTCCGGCCATCCAGGCATGCCGATGGGGATGGCCGATATCGCAGAGGTGTTGTGGAATGACTATCTGAAGCATAATCCGGCAAATACCCAGTGGCCGGATCGTGACCGGTTTGTGCTTTCCAATGGTCATGGATCGATGCTGCTCTACTCTTTACTGCATCTCACTGGCTATGACCTGCCTATGGAGGAGATTAAAAATTTCCGCCAGTTGCACTCCAAGACTCAAGGGCATCCGGAATATGGCCATACACCCGGTGTTGAAACCACCACCGGGCCGTTGGGACAGGGGTTTGCCAATACCATCGGCATGGCCCTTGCCGAGAAGACACTGGCGGCACAGTTCAATAAACCCGGACATGAGATTATCAATCATTATAGTTATGTGTTTCTGGGCGATGGCTGCCTCATGGAGGGTATCTCGCATGAGGCCGCATCGCTGGCCGGCACGCTGGGCTTGAGTAAGCTGATAGCGTTTTATGACGACAACGGGATCTCTATCGACGGCGAAGTCAAGGGCTGGTTTACTGATGATACGCCTGCGCGTTTCCGTGCCTATGGCTGGCATGTCATAGCAGATCTGGATGGGCATGATTCCGCAAGTATCGCTGCGGCGATCAAGAAGGCGCATGCCGAGCAATCCCGACCTACGTTGATATGCTGCAAGACGATAATTGGCTGGGGTTCCCCTAATAAACAGGGATCCGAGGAGTCTCATGGCGCGGCGCTGGGTAAAGACGAGATCGCGCTGGTGCGCAAAACCATTGGCTGGGATCATGCGCCGTTCGTGATACCGGAGGAAATTTATGCGGCCTGGAATGCCCGGCAAAAAGGCGCGGAGCTGGAGTCGGAATGGAATGAACGATTTCAGGCGTATGCGTCCGCCTATCCCGAGGATGCCGGCGAGTTGTCACGGAGACTGAAGGGCGAGATGCCTGCTAACTGGCAGCAGCAAGCCGAGGCATATATTCGCTCCGCTAATGATAAGGCGCAAACCGTCGCTACGCGCAAAGCCTCACAGCTTGCCTTGGATACCTATGGGCCGTTGTTACCTGAGCTGATTGGCGGATCGGCGGATTTGACCGGTTCCAATAATACCAAGTGGTCGGGATGTACGACGATAACCAGTGACAATAGCGCTGGTAACTATATTTATTATGGCGTGCGTGAATTTGCGATGTCCGCCATGATGAACGGTATTACGTTGCATCGAGGATTCATCCCTTATGGCGGGACCTTTCTAACCTTCTCTGACTATGCACGCAACGCAGTACGCCTGGCTGCGCTTATGAAGATTCGTACTGTATTCGTCTACTCGCATGATTCGGTGGGCCTGGGTGAGGATGGGCCCACACACCAGCCGGTGGAACACATGGCCAGTCTGCGGCTGATTCCCAACCTTTCGCTATGGCGTCCATGTGACGCCGTGGAGACCGCAGTTGCCTGGCAGCAGGCCATCGAAAAGACCACCGGGCCCTCCTGTCTGATCCTGTCCCGGCAGAACTTGACACATCAGACGCGCACAGCTGAGCAGATTGCGGATATTCGGCGCGGCGGTTATGTGCTCTGGGAGCCAGCAGCAACGCCCGATGTCATTCTGATTGCTACCGGATCGGAGGTCTCACTGGCTGTGCAGGCAGCTGAGCAACTGTCCGCCGAGGGTATTAACATACGAGTGGTATCCATGCCGGCCACAGATGTCTTCGATCAGCAGGATGCGGACTACCGCGAGTCCGTGCTGATCACCAACGTCTCAACCCGAGTCGCTATTGAGGCTGGCGTAACAGATGGTTGGCTTAAATACGTCGGGCTGCAGGGCAAAGTAATAGGAATCAACCGATTTGGTGAGTCTGCGCCCGGCGACACGGCGCTGGAGTATTTTGGATTTAATACCAGGAATGTTGTCGATACAATACGGAGCTTACTAACACGATAATCAAGCAATGGAATAACCATTCACCAAAATCATCACTGCCTGACGAGTTAAACCGCAGACGTAATTTGATACTGAATGGCATTACAGGGTCAGCGGTTAGCGTTTTGAGTGCCCACGCCTATTTCTGAGGCGAGGTGCCTTTTTAAAATCACTCGAAATCACCCTTATACGCACTGCACTGATTTAGCGCGCAGGATAAATTCGTGCTCCAAGCTGGTGTAATATTCGCAGTTGAATAATAAAATCACATATCAGGATCATTCAAGCGGAGAGTAAATATGACAATAAAAGTCGCTATCAATGGCTATGGCCGCATCGGCCGCAATATCATGCGCGCCCTGTATGAGTCGGGCCTTAATAGTGAGATTATAATCGGGGCGATCAATGACCTGGGTGAAGCCAAGACGAATGCACATCTCACACGTTACGATACTGCCCATGGTAGATTTAACGGCACAATAGAAGTAGATGGCGACAGTATGGTTGTCAATGGCGACAAGATTCGCGTATTTGCCGAGCGAGATCCAGCCAAACTTCCATGGAAAGAACTGGGTGTGGATGTGGTGCATGAGAGCACCGGTTTTTTTACCAGCAAAGCCTCGGCCTCCGCACATCTGCAGGCCGGCGCCAAAAAGGTGATCATCTCCGCTCCTGGTGGCAATGATGTGGATGCCACGGTCGTCTACGGTGTCAATCATCAACTGCTCAAGTCATCGGATACGGTCATCTCCAATGCCTCATGCACTACCAATTGCTTGGCGCCTCTGGTCAAGCCTCTGCATGACAAGATCGGTGTGGAACATGGTCTGATGACCACGATCCATGCCTATACCAATGATCAGGTGTTGACCGATGTATATCATTCTGACCTGCGACGCGCCCGTTCCGCAACCATGTCCATGATTCCCACCAAGACTGGCGCTGCGGCGGCAGTGGGTCTGGTTCTGCCCGATCTGAATGGCAAGCTGGATGGCTTCGCCATGCGGGTGCCTACTATTAATGTCTCGGTGGTTGATCTTACATTTAGGGCGGCCAGGGATACGAGTAAGGAAGAAATCGATGAAATTCTGTTGGCCGCCTCAAAAGGCGAGCTCAAGGGAATTCTCGCATTTAATGACGAGCCGCTGGTGTCTGTCGACTTTAATCACAATCCGCATTCATCCATTTATGAGTCATCTCTTACCAAGGTAATGCGAGGGCGCACAGTCAAGGTATTGTCCTGGTATGACAATGAGTGGGGCTTTTCCAACCGCATGCTGGATACCACTATAGCCCTGATGAATGCCTGAGAGGTTCATGCTTCAGTTATTCAGACCTGCAACTCCAGTCAACGGGATGATTTAGCATGACCATTATCAATATGATCGATCTGGATCTTACCGGTAAGCGCGTGCTTATTCGGCAGGATCTGAACGTGCCAATCAAGGATGGCAGGGTTACCAGTGAGGCGCGTATCCGCGCCTCATTGCCGACTATCCGATACGCCCTGGAGGCAGGCGCCAGAGTCATGATAATGTCACATCTGGGCCGCCCGGCCGAAGGGGAGTTCGATGCTGAATTCTCTTTGCAGCCGGTTGCCGATAGTCTGTCTGAAATGCTGGGCCAGAATGTCCCGGTGATTCGCGACTGGTTGGAGGGAGATATAAATCCAGCGGCTGGGCAAGTGGTGTTGTGCGAGAACGTGCGTTTTCTCAAGGGTGAAAAGTCCTGCGATGATCAGTTGTCCAGACGCATGGCGCAGCTGTGTGATATTTACGTGATGGATGCCTTTGGTACTGCGCATCGTGCCCAGGCCTCGACTTACGGCGTCGCTAAATATGCGCCGGTTGCGTGTGCTGGCCCGTTGCTGGCTGCGGAACTGAGGGCTTTAGGCAAAGCACTTGATAATCCAGCAAGGCCATTGTTGGCGATTGTAGGCGGTTCCAAAGTGTCTACCAAGCTGACGGTGCTTGAGTCGCTGTGTCTTAAGGTTGATCAACTGATTGTGGGAGGCGGCATTGCCAATACCTTTATTGCCGCACAGGGACATAATATCGGCAAGTCTTTAGTAGAAACTGATCTGATTGAGACGGCTAAGGGGCTTGCTGCTTCGGCACATACCCGGAATGCAGAAATCC
>JBGTHR010000115.1:0-5235 GCA_041746095.1 Gammaproteobacteria bacterium
TTCTTTAATTAGTTTGACAATCTTTTTTGCAAGTTCGGCCTCAACTCCTTGACGGACAGTCACGACACGTTTGGCCTTGTGCAGGGCTTCTTCGACCTTACCCTTTTCCAGGCAGGCGACATCGATACTGCGTTTGGCCATTTTCTGTATCAGAATCTCCATCATCTGTTCGATCTGGAAGGCGCTGGGCGCCTCAAGCACCAGCACGGATTCATTCTGCTGAATGCTGACATCCACACCCTTGAAATCGTAGCGGTTGGAGATTTCACGGTTTGACTGATCTACCGCGTTGTTGAGTTCGTGCATATCCACTTCAGAAACGATATCAAAGCTTGGCATTAATTACTCCGTTGTTGACCTTTTATACAGTGCAAATAGTCTACTATAGTCACCTATGAACAGGCATTGGATTGTTGCGGGCACACTGAGCATGGCGCTGGCCGTCATCCTTGGTGCATTTGGGGCTCACGCGCTCAAGTCCAGTCTTGCAGATAACATGCTGGCGGTATACCACACAGCTTCCCAATACCATGTCTATCACTCACTTGGATTGATACTACTGGGATTAATCACGAAGTCACTGAACTCACGCAGGCTTACAGAATGGTCCGGGTATTTGATGCTGATTGGAATACTGCTGTTCTCGGGTAGCCTCTACTTACTGGCGGTGAGCGGTGAACGCTGGCTGGGAGCAATTACACCCGTTGGAGGGACCGCATTGATTGTCAGCTGGGCGCTGCTGGCGCTTGCTGTCTGGCGATCAGCATAAGGTACCTAAGGCTTATCTTTGATAATTTTATACAGCCGGTTCAGGACGCTGGTACTGTCGCTTTCCTGAATGGCCTTATGCAGCACTCGAAACGTGGCCGCATAGCCTGGCTGCGATGTCAGCAGTCTTTCTGCGATCATGAGCGGCAATGAACGATACGTGCGAAACAGAAGATAGCTGGCTGTGGCTAAGAAGGCGGCGATCCAGGGCTGCTCCTGAAACCATACCCACGCGCTGAAGACGAATCCAGTCAGACTGATTATGACAATCAGTGCGCCTATGCGCTGCACCTCACGTAGAATTCGTAAAAGTCGATCATGATGTTCTGCAATTGTTAACTGATCCATGTAATCAACCGCAAAGTGACTCAACCCGAACAGGATCACCTATTCGTATGCTTCCGCTGGTCAGGATTCGAGCCGTTAGGCCACCGTGCCCGCGCATGGCATTGTAGCCACCTAGCCCAAGCACGCCTTCCATGCGTGAACAGGGATGGCAAAGACCGGTGCCTTCAATGAGTATACTACCCACATAAAAACGGCATTCCTTTAATGCATTCAGATTGATTCCCGAGATCACCAGATTACGCCGCAGCCATTCTGGTTGCAGATTTGGCTGGCCTGAAAGATTCGCGATCACCGGTAGATACTCTGCCTGAATCAGCGTGACCTGGCGCTTTCCACTTGAGCGTATGACACTGCGATCCCCTTCCAGCCCGTGATCGGCCAGCGCTGTAGCCTGATCAACCAGTTCCATCGGTTGCATGTGTGCGGTTCTAAGTCCAATCCATTCCAGTCTACCCTGACGCGGGAACTGTTGGCGTAATTCCGTGAAGTTCATGGTTGCAACCATACCAGCTGAATCTATTGGCTCCATTGAGGCTTGAGCAAATACTTGAGTTTCGCATAATGCTGCGTTTCAAATAGTGGATTATTGATAGTATTGCGACTAATAATCACAATATATGATCGTCAGTATCCATAAATGGGCGAAGCGAGGATGGAATGGTGATACCACCCTCTTCATTCTGGTAGTTTTCAAGTATCGCCACCAACGTGCGGCCCACCGCAAGCCCTGAACCGTTCAGGGTGTGGATGAGTTCAGGTTTGCCTGTCTCTGGATTCTTCCATCTGGCCTGCATACGTCTCGCCTGAAAGTCCAGAAAATTACTGCACGATGAAATCTCACGGTATTTCCCCTGCCCCGGCAACCAGACTTCGAGGTCATAGGTCTTGGCGGACGAAAAGCCGATGTCACCAGCACACAGTGCCATTACACGGTAAGGAAGTTCAAGTCTCTTGAGGATTTCCTCGGCGTGGCCGGTCAGTGTCTCCAGAGTCTGCCAGGAATTTGCAGGTGACACCATTTGCACCAGTTCAACCTTCTCAAACTGATGCTGCCGTATCAAACCGCGAGTATCCTTGCCATAGGAACCCGCCTCGGAACGAAAACACGGGGTATGACAAACAAACTTCAGCGGCAATTCCTCTGCCGGGATGATGTTGTCACGCACCAGATTGGTGACCGGAACCTCCGCCGTTGGAATCAGATAGTAATTCTGTTCTCCAGCCAGCTTAAAAAGATCTGCTTCAAATTTTGGCAGCTGACCAGTACCTCGCAAACTGTCTGCATTGACGAGATAAGGCACGCTGATCTCCAGGTAACCATGCTTTTGAGTATGAATAGTAAGCATGAACTGAATCAGAGCCCGGTGCAGCCTGGCCAGTGAGCCCCGCAGGACAGCAAAACGTGAGCCAGTGATTTTAGTAGCCGCCGCCGAATCCAGACCGCCATTCATTTCACCCAGATCGACATGGTCTCTTGGCTGAAAATTGAACTGCCGGGGTTCTCCCCAGCGTCTGATCTCAAGATTGTCGTCCTCCGACTTCCCGGCTGGCACGGACTCATGCGGTAGATTAGGAATACCCAGATAGATCTCAGTTAACTGCCCCTGAATTGCCTGCAGTTGGCTTTCGACATCTTTCAATTGGTTGCCGAGTTGATCGACTTCAGCCAGCAATGGCTCAATCTGCTCGCCTTGCGCTTTAGCCTTGCCGACAGCCTTTGAACGCCTATTGCGTTCATTTTGCAGCGCCTGAGTATCAATCTGTAATGCCTTGCGCCGGTCTTCAAGTTCGCTCAGCCTGACTGTGTCGAGCCCAAAGCCACGCCGGGCGAGCTGTACCGAAATCGCATCCAGATCAGTACGCAGTAGTTTTGGGTCGAGCATGAGCTTCTTTCAAGTCAAATCGGCCGGGAATCTTATCACAGGATCGAGCTAAATCACGTCATAAGTAGACTACAAAACTGAATCACAACCTTAAGGCGCATTAAGAGACCCGATGGCCATTGGAGTATCCAGTGACAGGTTTGCGTAAGGAGATGGCTTCAATGAGTACCTTGTTGCACATAATGAGTGCCTGATTGCGCGCGTAATTAGCGCCAGCGCACAGAGAACTGGCAGGAATACGCGCCTGGAATTTCCAGTATTGCTATTGCTCTCGAAGCAGTCTATAACTTCATATAAGGCAATTTTTACGGCAGTTTGACATTAGCGGCTAGTACAGGAGTATTAGCAATGATCATCGTCATAAACTCGGGGACTGGCATCTTTGGCAAATATTCGTTTTACTGAAGCGCCCTGGCGTGTTGGCGTACTCTTTTCCCGTAGCGGCCCCCTGGCGGTGATCGGCGAGACTCAGTTGCGCGGGACGCTAATGGCAATTCAGGAAATCAATCACAAAGGTGGTGTTAACGGTCGGCCTATCGAACCAGTCGTATACGACCCAGGTTCCGAGGCAGCTTCTTTTGGTCAATATGCCAAGCGGCTAATGGTTGAGGATAGGGTCACGACGATCTTTGGTTGTTATTCTTCAAGTAGCCGTAAAGCAGTTTTGCCCGTAGTAGAACGTCTTAACGGATTGTTATGGTATCCGACAGTCTACGAGGGCTTCGAGTATTCGCAGAATGTTATCTATACCGGTGCAGCGCCAAACCAGAACTGCATGGAGCTATGTAATTTTCTGATGCAACAGTTCGGACCGAGATTTTATTGTGTTGGCTCAGACTACGTGTATCCTCGCGTTTCAAATCGAATCGTACGTGACTTTGTTATTGCTAATGGAGGTGAAATAGTAGGCGAACAATATCTTGGCATGAGAGCGCGACATCAGGATTACGCGCCAATAATGCGCGCTATACACAACGCCAAACCGGATGTTATTTTTTCCACAGTTGTGGGCAGCTCGACCGCACATCTATATCAGTCTTATATGGATTTTGGATTTGACCCTAAAGTTATGCCGATTGCCAGCCTGACCACGACTGAGGCGGAAATCTACGCTATGGGATTCGATGTAGGGGAAGGGCATATCACCGCGGCTTCATATTTCGATGGATTGGAAAACAGCCGCAGCCAGTCTTTTACTCAACGTTACAAACGGCTTTATGGTGCTGACGAGTTAACCAACACCTGCATTGAAACTGCATATTTTCAGGTACAGATGTTCGCTGAAGTCCTCAGGAAGACAAATACCATGCTTACCGACATCATTCGCGCAAACATATTAGGCGCCGAGTATGAGGCGCCCCAGGGACATGTATCAATTGACATGTCATCCGGTCATGCCAATGTCTGGACGCGAGTGGGCCGGGCTAATAAAACAGGCCATTTTGATGTACTTTACGCCTCAAATGCTTCTGTCGCGGCAGATCCCTACCTGCTCGCCTATGGCGAATACAGAGTCTAGTTAGCCGGTGAGAAAGATCTTGCATAGCAAAAAAAACGGGCGCAAGTCTGCTCTCTACGATGATGTTGAAAAGAGCATATGCGGTCCCGATAAATCATCTATGGAGAATACTGCTCCCAGAAATCCACGAGGCGCCAGCCAGGGTTGCGGTTCATCCGACCAGTACATTTATAGGGATCTGCGCATTGCGGTGATTACACATAGGGATGATCGAAGTGAACAACTGATCCGTGAACTGCAGCGGACACGTGCCGAAATCCAGCATATTTGGCCCATTCCGGAACGCATTCCATCGGATTATGACGTTGTATATTGTGATATGACCGATGATCTCCCGTCGCGCCTGGATGGGCTGCCGGGAATGCCGAAATTTGCCCTGGTTGTTATTTTTTCAAATACAAAACCACTTGATCCCAAGACCCTGGAAAATTGTGCAGCACATGCCACCATTCACCTTCCGGCAACCGAGCAAGCAGTTATCTCCAGTCTTGTGATATCTCGCAGCCACTTTCTTTATGAACAGCGCCTGAGAAAACGCATCAAGCAACTGGATGAAAATCTCATATCTGTACGTAAAATTGAGCGTGCGAAAGTGATCATAATGGAAAAAATGGGGTTTAACGAAGAAGAGGCATACTTGCAGCTTCGTCGTCAGGCGATGGAACGCAGGGTGACCATTAGTACGATCGCAATCGCAATCATTGACGCGCAAGAATT
>JBGTHR010000116.1:0-4472 GCA_041746095.1 Gammaproteobacteria bacterium
AAATAACAACGAAAAACTTGCAGTCATCGTGCTTAATGCGCTGGGCAAGCTAGGATCCGCTGATGCCATTGACACCGTATTACAACAACTTAATAACCAGGACATTTCAGTCAGGCGTGAGGCCCTCGCTACTCTGGGTCTTCTCGCCAGCGAAGCGCGAGCCGATTGTGTGATTCAAGCAATAAATGAAAGTACTAAGAACGCAAGTGAAGAGCTGCGTGAGTTGGCGAGTAAAGTCATGCAACAGATACACTCAAAACATTCTTCACGGGTAGGAGGTTCAATTCGCGCATCCTCGCAAGCCCTTGATGCAGACAAAATTGAAGGCACTATTGTGATGTCTGGCACCGTGGTGCGTGGCGGAGCACAGGTTGCCGACAATACGGTGGACCCTTTAAGAATGCGTCCGAATGATGTGCTTGCCGGAAGGTACCGTTTTATCAAGCAGATTGGCAAGGGTGCTTTTGGCACGGTGTTCCTGATGGAAGACCAGATCATTAATGAGACTTTGATTCTAAAATTTCTAAACGCCCAGTTTGCCCGCGATGAAAGCATATTGAAGCGATTCATCTATGAACTGCGCTTTGCCAGGAAGATAACGCACCCCAATGTGATACGAATTTATGACATGATTACGTTTGGTGATTCCTCAGCAATTTCCATGGAATATTTTGAGAGTCACACGCTTAATGCTGAGATCAAGGGGAAAGATGGTTTAAGTATTGAGCGTATTCTAAAAATTATTAGTGATGTGTGTTCAGGCATGCAGAGCGCGCATGCAGCCAGTGTTGTGCATCGTGATCTCAAGCCTAACAACATACTCATCAATAATGACAATCAGGTGAAGATTGTGGATTTTGGTGTGGCATCGGCCACGCAGAACACCGACACCAAGCTGACCAAGACCGGGCTGCTCATTGGCACACCGACGTATATGGCGCCCGAACAGGTGTTGGGTAAAACTATTGACGAGCGTACCGATATCTACAGTCTGGGCATCATCATGTATGAAATGCTGACGGGCAAGCCACCCTATAGCGGCGGCGACAGCATGGCGATCATGTACCAGCATGTTCAGGGCAAGGCCAGTGATCCTCGTGAGCACAATCCCAATTTGCCGAATGCCCTGTGTGAGATCGTTCTCAAGGCAATGAAGGCCGATCCTGATGCGCGATTCCAGTCCATGGCTGATTTGTTTGTTGAACTGAATTCATCCGCCACGCTTCATTAACTCGCAAAACTAATGGCGCGAATCGATGCCTTTCTGAAGCTCGGCCTTGAACAGAACTGTTCGGATGTGCATCTGGCTGTGGGTGCTCCACCCATGTTGCGCATGCATGGTGATCTCGTGCCGATCAAGTTTCGTGATCTGGGCGATGCCGAGCTTGAAGGGTATGTCAACGAGATTCTGACAGAAACACAGAGACAGAGATTCCAGCTAGGCGAAGATTTGGACTTCTCTTATATGTCCGAGAATTCCGGCCGATTCCGTGTGAACCTGTTCCACAAGGCTACAGGAATCGGCATAACACTACGGCATATACCTATCGAAGTGCCGAATTTTGAGAACCTGAATCTGCCGCCGGTAATCAAAACCTTCACTCAGTTCCGTCAAGGCATGGTATTGGTGACTGGCTCAACCGGAACCGGAAAGTCCACCACGCTGGCGTCGTTGATTCATTACATCAACCGCATGCGCAAGGAAAATATTATCACGCTGGAGGACCCTATTGAATTCATACATCCCAGTCTGAAATCACAGGTCATTCAACGCGAGGTCGGCACCCATCTGCATAGCTTTTCAGATGGCCTGCGGGCAGCATTGCGTGAAGATCCAGACATTATTCTGGTGGGTGAGATGCGCGATACCGAGACGATCAGCATGGCAATGCTGGCGGCGGAGACCGGGCACCTGGTGCTGGGGACACTGCATACCACTTCAGCCACTAAATCCCTGGACCGGCTGATAGATGCGCTACCACCGGATCAGCGTGCGCAGGGCAAGGCATTCATGGCGCAGAATCTGCATGCCGTGGTTACCCAGGAGCTGGTAAAAACCGCGGATGGGCGTGGCCGTAAAGCCATTGTCGAAGTCATGATCATGAATAGTGCGATCTCGAACATGATCATGGGCGATAAGGTATTCCAGATTCCCAGCCAGATTCAGATGGGTAAAGATAGAGGCATGCAGTTGATGGATCAGGCGCTCTTGACGGCGGTGCAAAATAAGGAAGTCGATCCGGATGACGCCTATCTGCATGCAAGAGAAAAGAAAAATTTCCAGCGATTTATAACCGATCCCAGCCTTTTGCCCAAGGTCAATCAGGCTGGCTAGTCCTCAACTCGATAGACAGCATTCCGCATGATTCCACTTGATAACCTGTTAGCTCTGCTCAAGGCTGAAAACGGCTCAGATCTACACCTGTTATCAGGTGACCCCCCCAGAATTCGGCAGTATGGAGAACTTCGCACCATCGGTGACGAACGTCTGGAGATTGAGGAAACCACCCGCAACCTGCATCAAATAATGACGCCCAGGATGAGGCAAATATTCAACCAGGAGGATAATGCCGATTTCGCTTACGAGAAAGAAAACCTGGGGCGGTTCAGGGTCAATGTGTTCCGCCATCTAAACGGAATTGGTGCGGTCTTTCGCCTGATCCCAACCTCGGCCTACACGATGGAACAACTTGGGCTGCCACCGATTCTGCATACCCTGTCTATGTATAAGCAGGGCATGATACTGGTGACGGGTAAGACCGGTTCGGGAAAATCCACGACACTTGCCGCCATTCTGGATCACATCAACAGATCCAAGAAGGGACATGTCCTGACCATCGAAGATCCAATCGAATTTGAACATGCACGCATTAACTGTCTCATCAGCCAGCGTGAAGTAGGGAATCATACCAGCAGCTTTGCAAATGCACTGAAGTCTGCCCTGCGTGAAGACCCTGATGTGATCCTGGTAGGCGAGATGCGTGATCTTGAGACCATAGGGTTGGCCGTGACGGCTGCGGAAACCGGAATTCTGGTGTTGGGTACTCTGCATACCAACAGTGCCGCGCTAACGGTAGACCGCATCATCAATACGTTCCCGGCACAAAAACAGCCACATATACGCAGCATGTTATCGACATCGTTGCGCGGTGTGGTTTCGCAACAGCTGCTGAAGCGCAAAGATGGTAAGGGCCGAATAGCCGCTATCGAGATACTCATCAACACGCCAGCGGTTGCCAATACCATACGTGAAGGCAAGACAGACCAGATCGAGAGCATTCTGCAGGGCGGCTCGCTGTTGGGCATGCAAAGCATGGACAACGCGATTCGAAAGTTGCTGAATCAACAGACTATCGATGGCCAGACAGCGTATGAGGCAGCGAATGAAAAGTCCCAGTTTATGCAGTTTCTCAAGAACACCGGGCCCTGAATAGTCCATGCTTACACGGCTAATACCGCAATGAAGGTAAGTTTCTTGTTCCTGCTGTTTTTGATTGCTTTTAATCAGTGCGTATTTGCTATTGATGACATACAGGTTGCCGGCCTGTTTCGGGATAAGGCGGTAGTATTGATCGATGGTTCGCGCCATGTCCTCTCTATCGGTGAACAATCTCCGCAGGGCGTCAGGCTGATTGAGGCTGACAGCAAACGCGCAATTCTTGAGTTTGATGGCAAGCGTGGTGTTTATCCGCTGGGTAATCGCGTACACACTGGTTTTGCCGCGCCAAGGATATTACAGGTTAACGTTTATCGCAGTCCTAATGGGACGTATGTCACCACCGGCTCCATAGACGGCCTGCCGGTGGACTTTCTGGTCGATACCGGCGCTACTGCTATCGCCATGAACTCAAACGAGGCGAGACGCCTGGGCATTGCGTATCGCATTGTGGGCGACAAAATCAACGTCAACACCGCAAGCGGCACCTCATCGGCGTATTCGGTCAACCTGGGCAAGGTCCGAGTGGGCGACATTGAGATGACCAATGTCGAGGCCTATGTACTGGATGGCGAACAACCCGGGAAAGTCTTACTAGGCATGTCATACCTCAGGCATTTGAATATCAGCAATGAAGGCCAGATTATGCGTCTCGAAAAGAAGCATTAAGCGAGCCTGCTATTCGCGGATGAGTGCGTAACTTCCGCCAGTAATATAAGGACTTAAAGTGCTTGATTCTTCAGCCAAAGAACAGCTTGAGCCCTCACGTTTACACCCTGTTTTGCTCCCGAGTAATTTGCCTCGATAGTCAGCAAGTTGTATATACTCTCTAAATTTATTCATTTGCAGGGAATTTCTATCTGTTCAATCACCTAAATTCTTTTCCCTGCTGTACAATAGACTTATACGTAACGAATTGATTGGTAAATGATAATTTCTCTAAAATATGCAAGCTGAAACTATTCAGTGCGCCATTATGTTTGCTGATATTGCCGGCAGCACACATATTTATGAGGCCTTTGGAAATCTTCGCGCC
>JBGTHR010000117.1:0-4030 GCA_041746095.1 Gammaproteobacteria bacterium
CTGGATGATGAAGAAGTGAACGGGCTCTATACATTGGCCGGGCTTGAACAACCGCAGCACACAAAAAAGCAAACCACGCAGCGCGCGCGAAAAGTGAGATCAGCAAAACAGGCGAAATACAGGATTTGACAGGCGAGCTCTTAACCGTCTACCACCAATTGCGACAGCAGCATGGCCCGCAACATTGGTGGCCGGCTGAGACCGTATTTGAGGTGATGATCGGCGCGATACTGACTCAGAATACGGCCTGGAGAAATGTTGAACACGCCATAGCAAATCTGAAGCGGGCGAATAGCCTGTCTGCCGCTGCGATACTGAACTGCTCAGTCGAACAACTTGCGGAGTTGATTCGGCCTTCGGGATATTTTAATGTCAAGGCTTTACGGCTGCGCAATTACTGCCAGTGGTATGTTGATGCCGGTGAATTCGATGAGCTGCAGAACTGGTCCACCGGGACATTGCGCACGGCGCTTTTGAATGTAAACGGTGTAGGGCCAGAAACCGCCGACGATATTCTGCTGTATGCCTTTGAGCGCCCGGTGTTTGTGGTGGATGCCTATACGCGTCGAATATTCTCACGCCTGGGGACGGTCGATGCGGGAATCGGCTATGAAGATCTCCGCTCGGTTTTCGAGACCGCCGTCAAGGGCGATGCACGGATCTTCGGAGAGTATCATGCGTTAATCGTCATGCATGGCAAAGACATATGCAAGACGCGGCCACGCTGTACTGAATGTATATTACAAAATCAGTGCGACTTGATGGTTACGCCATAAATGATCCGATTATGCAGTGTCCTGAAGCAATAGATTGACGCCTGTAGTGCCCTTACTGTCGGGCCCCATAAAGTAGAGATACGCCGGTATGGCGATTTCGGCGGATGGCCAGGTATCAGGATCGGTTCCAGGATAATTCCGTTTGAGCAGGTTGGTACGCACCGGTCCTGAATCAATTCCGTTGACACGCACCGGTGTATCGTTATTCAACTCATCCGCCAGGATCGTTAACATTCCAAGCATCGCATGTTTGGCGACGCCGTAGGCGCCCCAATATGCGCTCAGACAATGATGAGTGGAAAAAAGCATCGCCGGGTCATCTGACTGTTCCAAAAGAGGTATGCAGGCGCGGCTCAACATGAAGGGCGCATGCAGGTTGATGGTGAGCATACGCCCCCATTGCTGGACGTCGTAATTGCGCAGAGGCGTCAGACCACCGACCTGTGCGGCGTTGTTTACCAATCCATCAAGATGTCCGAATTCCTCAAGTAATCTGGCGCAAAGATCGTCATAATCACGGGCAATGGCGCCTTCAAGCGACATCGGATAGATGGCGGGTTCCGGATATCCTGCCTGACAAATCTCATCGTAAACCGTTTCCAGTCTGGGTAATGCTTCGGATAGCAGGATGACAGTCGCACCGTGTGCGGCGTATGCCTTTGCCACGGCCTTGCCGATGCCTTCGCAGGCGCCTGTCACCAGAATGATCCGGTTGTGTAGTAAATTGCTTGTGGGCATGTATTTGCTGATTTCGTTTGGAGTCATGGGTCATCCATCGGTGGATCGGGAAGGAATGATTTCAGACTCCGAACAAAAATTAAAGCCTGAATATTATTTAGGGAACCTCTGAACAAGTTATTAACAGCAGATTTTTTCAGAGTATGCTCCGGTAGACGTGTCACATCATTCAGATATTGATGATTTGCTGTCTGGATTGGTGCTTCATTAGCCGATTTAGCGTGCCGCAGATGAACTAAGCCTGCATTGCCGCTAACGCTCTTCGCGCCCGGTAGAGATTGGCCAGCGCAAATAATGTATTCAGCTAATGGATTTCTGCTGTCATAGTGAGACGTTTTAGCATTGGCAAATTATAAAAAATAATCCCGCCTGTCCTTAGTTGCTTCTAGTGCGTCTAGCTTGGCGGGGTTTTGAATCAGGTCTTCGATGAACCAGTTGGCGTGATTATAAAGACAGGTCACATCTTTACATTCCTGGCTCGCGTCAAATGACTCGATCAGGCGTAGCGTGTTTTTTTGCGTTTGCACTACTCCCTCAGGATTTGCATACGCATGTTTTCCGCCCAGCAATGCCTGTGGTACATGCCGGTATACAGGACAGTTGAACACACCCAGGGGACTCAGCACCTGGCGGAAGAACTGCATGTGACAGTTGCGTGGCTGGTTAGTGAAATTCCGGTAAGTACCGTTTTCCAGCACACGAAGATTGGTGCTCTCGACGACACGAAACTGCCCGTTTTCGAGTTGCCGCGCCAGTGTTATCTGCTCATGTATTCGTTGCATCACCTGCCCCATGCGTGATTCCTGTTGTGTGAGATTGACGACTTCGGCGTTATTGTCTGCGGCGCGTGTCAGAAACGGTTTGTAAGAGATGTAATCGAACTGATAATTTTTTGCACGTTCCGCCGCAGCATACATCTCGTCAAGGTTCTCTATGATGATGCGGTCATTGGTCTCGCACTCGTCCCAGACAATAATAAAACTGAAGCCGATTTGCAGATTTGGATTAGCCTTCTTAATGGCTGGAATCTGTTCGCATATCCAGTCCAGGGTACATTTTTTGTTGCCCGGCTTATGCATATCGCGAAATGTCTCGTTGCTGCCCGAGTCCAGAGACAGCCTCACCCAATCGCCCTTATCAAGAACGTCGCTGACAGCATGAATCTTTTTCATCAGGCTGCCATTAGTCACCACACCAGTCTTCAGATCCAAGGACTTCAAGTGACGGACCACTTCCTCGAATTTTGGGTAGGCAGTCGGCTCACCGCCACCGATGAGGATGACTGAACGCAGGCCTTTTTCCGCCAGCTGAGTTATAGAATCCAGCAGCCTGGAGTGTTCATAGCGTATTCCGGTATTGAGAATATCCATGTCCACGCAGTGATCACACTGATAGTTGCAGGCCGTGGTGAGATCCAGATTGATCGATAACGGCGCACGCTCAGGAATGGTTTGCAACGCATCTTCCAGAGAAGCGCCTTGCGCGTAATTTCCCCGCCATTCTGCCTGCCATAACACATATTCGTTGAGACGATCCAGCACGTCTGGCTGCCTGAGTTTGGACATGAAATCGTGCATGGTGGAGAGCTCAACCTGTTTGTCCTGCTCAATAACGGGTTGTCCCTTGGCGTGCAATGGTACGCATGAATCAACGACCGGATTCGTACCGAACCTGTCGGTCATATCGATTAGCGGGGAGATTCTGATCAGAACTTCGCCGCTGTCGGAATGAATTCTCTGCATGCTTGCTCCAGTACCTGCTATAGCGAATCTGCGAATGTCAGTAATTGATACAGCATCGTCATGCCAAATAGCAGTGACTCAGCATCGGTTTGTTGGCCAGACTGAACGGCGACAATAAAATCTTCAACCGCACACACGAGCGGGTCTTTGACGGATACAGATCTACCGTTGTCGGTGAATGATATCAGGTATTGCGGCAGCGCTACGATTCGCTCGACCGATTGCCCGTTGATACTGTAACCCGCCGGACGGGGTTGCTGTGAGTGATGAGTCAGCAGCAGTTCTACGTGTATCTGGCCATGCAGATGGCGATGGATACACCGCAGCAGAAGCGTTACACACTGGCCGTTAGCGTCAATCCCAAGGTTTGATATAGTTATATCCTGCAAATTGCCGCTTCCTGCGAACGCATACAGCATGCTCAGCAGGTGGGGCGCGGAGTCAACAATCATTTGGCTTCCGGTACTGGCGGGGCTCATCCACATGCTAAAGTGGTGTATGGTTTCCGCAGTGATGCGAGTGTCAGGATGGAGAGACAGAAATGCGGGTAGAGTGAAAGGCCATTGAGTATGCAGTTTCAACAGCAGATTCGAATTTCGGCAGTGCTCGATAAGCGCGAGTGTTGGTTCGAGTACATCGTGGTTGGAGTTTAAATGCATGTCAGTCTGCCACCACAGCGGTTTCTCGCAGAACAAATGGCATTTGGCATTCAAGGCGGTTTTCAGCAGAGCCAGATGGGTTTCTGTAGGCGAACAGATGGCGATAATATCCGGT
>JBGTHR010000118.1:0-2010 GCA_041746095.1 Gammaproteobacteria bacterium
GTTAATCAAATGATCGCTATTATCAATTCCATGACTGCGAGAGAGCGGCGCGCGCCAGACATTATCAAGGGCTCTCGCAAGCGGCGCATTGCGCTGGGTTCGGGCACGCAGGTGCAGGATGTTAATCGGCTGCTCAAACAATACACTCAGATGCAGAAGATGATGAAGAAACTGTCCGGCGGCGGAATGGCAAAGCTGATGCGGAGCATGAAGGGCCGAATGCCCCCCGGCATGCCATTTCATTAGGCGGCGGCTCGGCTTACATAAGCTATGGGTGATTGAGGGCGTATTGAAATAGCACTTCCCATCGCACCACGACTTCACGTAATATACGCGGTTTGCTGCGACAACCTTGAGGTTGGCGGTATTATTTGCATTTAATAGACGGAAAAAATCAATGGTAACCATACGTTTATCGCGCGGTGGCGCAAAAAAACGGCCTTTTTATCATGTTGTGGTAACGGATTCCCGTAAACGCCTTGGTAGTGGCTATATCGAGCGTCTTGGCTTCTACAATCCCGTGGCTAAAGGCCAGGAAGAGCGGTTGCGTCTGGATATGGGTCGAGTCAAGCACTGGCAGTCGCATGGCGCCAGCGTATCTGAACGTATCGCCAGCCTCATGAAAGGCTATAAGGAACCTGTGGCCGTGGTTGCGGAAGCAACGACGCAGTCGAGTATTGAAGCTTAAAGCCGGTATAACTGCTCAAAACGATAAGCTCGTTGTCGGCCGAATTCATGGCCTGTTTGGGGTTAAGGGTTGGGTCAAGATATTTTCTCACACCTCGCCACGTGACAATATATTCAGCTACAAGCCCTGGTGGCTTGAAAGTCAGGGAGAATATGTCCAGGTAGAGGTAGAGACTGCTCAAATGAGCGGCAAGGGACTGGCCGCCAAGTTTAAAGGTCTGGATGAGCGTGATGAAGCGGCTAAATTACTTGGCCAGGACATTTGCATTAATCACTCCCAGCTGGAATTACTGGAAGCGGGAGAATATTACTGGTCACAACTGATTGGCCTGAGAGTTGTTACTCGACAGGGTGAATCACTGGGTATTATCAAATCATGGCTCGAAACCGGTGCAAACGATGTGCTGGTTGTATCGGGGGACAGAGAACGTTTGATACCCTATGTGCCGGATACAGTCATACAATCCGTGGATCTCGAAGAGGGTTGTGTAGAGGTTGACTGGCATGTGGACGATTGATCTAAACTGATAATGTGGCAGTGACATGCGTATTGATGTCATTACCATCTTCCCGCAAATGATCCATGATCTGGCCGATTATGGCGTAACGGGTAGAGCCGTTGAGCGGGGCCTGATGGATATTTTCACGTGGAATCCACGTGATTTTGCCGATAACCGCCATCGCACGGTTGATGATCGCCCCTACGGCGGTGGTCCCGGTATGGTGATGATGGTCAAGCCGTTAAGTGAGGCCATACATGCGGCGAGGACGGCAGGTGCTGAGCACTCGCTATGTGTTTCCCTGAGTCCGCAGGGCAAGACCCTCAATCAGAAAGCTGTACGGCAATATGCCAGCGGCAGGGATTTGATTTTGATCGCCGGTCGGTATGAAGGAATGGATGAACGCCTGATTGAGCTGGAAGTGGATGAAGAATGCTCAATAGGCGACTATGTGCTAAGTGGTGGTGAACTGGCAGCCATGGTGCTGATTGATGCCATCGCCAGATTACAGCCCGGCGCGCTGGGTGATGAGGATTCTGCGAAGCACGATTCTTTTACGGACGAACTGCTGGACTGCCCGCATTTCACCCGTCCGGAGCAGTATGCGGATTTGCAGGTGCCGAAGGTTTTGTTACAAGGCAATCATGCCGAGATCGAGCGCTGGCGGCGCAAACAGGCGTTAGGCAGGACATCGGTAAGAAGACCGGATTTATTGAATGAACACAGGCTCTCCGAGCAGGATAGAATGCTGCTTGAGGAGTTCAGGCGCGAACAGACTTACGGGAACAGGTAGAGGATAGAGGACAAACCATGAGTACGATTA
>JBGTHR010000119.1:0-2175 GCA_041746095.1 Gammaproteobacteria bacterium
GCGTAGGATTGGCGCAGGCAATATCCGAAATGCGCAAGGCTATGGATGGATGCTGATTTAGATCACTGTACGAGATATGTTAAAGCAGCAACTAACATAATCCTGAAGAATTTCATCAAACGTATATCAATGCTTATACCAAGAGTACAAGGTCATGACCATTCAATTTCCTACACTTGAAGCCTTCGTAGGTAACACACCGCTGGTGCGATTGCAGAGAA
The DNA here is from genome assembly GCA_041746095.1 of Gammaproteobacteria bacterium. Lineage (GTDB taxonomy): Bacteria > Pseudomonadota > Gammaproteobacteria > JBGTHR01 > JBGTHR01 > JBGTHR01. The sequence continues at coordinate 222 of JBGTHR010000119.1, forward strand.
TACCAGACACCAGCCGAGGTAATATTATACTGGGGAAGCTCGAAGGCAATAACCCTGCGGGTTCGGTTAAAGACCGGCCAGCATTAAGCATGATTCTTGCCGCCGAACAGCGCGGTGACATCAAAACCGGGGACACCCTGATTGAGGCGACCAGTGGAAATACCGGGATTGCGCTGGCCATGGTCGCAGCGATAAAAGGCTATCGCATGGTATTGATCATGCCAGAAAACATGAGCCAGGAACGGCGTGCATCGATGAAGGCCTATGGCGCCGAGCTGATACTCGTCAGTGAGGCGCAGGGCATGGAAGGCGCACGCGATCTTGCAACACAGATGGGGAATGAAGGCAAGGGACATGTGCTTGACCAGTTCTCCAACCCGGATAATCCGCTCTCACACTATACCGGCACCGGCCCTGAGATCTGGCGGGAAACCCGGGGGACAATCACCCATTTCGTCAGTTCCATGGGAACCACGGGCACCATTATGGGGACAGCGAAATACCTCAAGGAGAACAATCCTGAAGTCGTTATTGTGGGGGTGCAGCCTAGTGAGGGTTCGAAAATTCCAGGCATAAGGCGCTGGCCAGAGGCCTATCTACCCGCAATATATGACCCACAATCTGTTGATCGCGAAATTGATGTCACTCAGGCCGAGGCAGAGTCCATGATGCGCAGGCTGGCTGCTGAGGAAGGAATCTTCTGTGGCGTGTCTTCTGGAGGCGCGGTGGCCGCTGCGTTGCATCTGGCGGCAGAACTCAACAACGCTGTGATGGTTGTCATTATCTGCGATCGTGGCGATCGGTACATATCGACAGGTGTATTTCCATCAGAATGAATACCATCTCTTTCCATATTAAGACTATGCCGGATGTAGAAGCGGGTAAGCGGCTATACAGCCTGAATGGACTGGCGGATAAGGATATTGCACGCGCAATGGGCCACATGAGACACCAGCAGACAGGCAGCGAATTACAGCCGTATCACTTGCAACGCATCATCGCTATCAGTGTGATTCATGCCACTCCGGACGATGTCAAACTGGAGTCGCTGGGTAATGAACTGTCCACGGAGCAAGAATTACTCGGTTTATTTTATGCCACATTGGAGAGGACGAATGCGGCTCTGATCTCTTGGGGTGGTTGCAGATTTGCAATTCCAGTTATACATATACGTTCGTTGTTGAATGCAGTTGACTCACCACATTACTGGAATTCCAGTGAAGCTATAAATCGCTCCAGGGACATGAGTACTGTTTACCGGTATGGACAGCATACAGATTTGAGCGAAGTGTTGGCTGGCGAGACGGCTAGTTCAGTCACTGAGTTGCGTCAGTTTGCTGTCATGCTGGGTTTCTCCACCAGGCTGCTGGAAAGTGAGCCGTTTGATTCCTACATATACGGCGAGATTGCCGAGATTCGGAATAGTTGTGATCTGGATGCAGTCTGTGTATTTCTAATCTATCTGCGTTTCAAGATGATTCGCGGTCGATTGACTGATAATGATTACAGACAGCAAATTACACAGTTACGTAAATCACTGACAGTAATGAACGCTGAGTTTCTGGATGAATTTTAAAACTAATCATCAGAACGGAATTGACTCAACATAAAAGCTTCTGCAGGATTCGCAGATAGATCTCGGCCAGCTGTTCAAGATCCTTAATGTTTATGCATTCATCGATCTTGTGAATACTTGCATTCACTGGCCCCAGCTCCACTACTTCACAGCCGGTTGGCGCGATAAAGCGCCCATCAGAGGTTCCGCCAGCCGTCGAAAGAATGGATTCCTGTTTGGTAATCTCCTGTATCGCCCGTTGACAAGCAGCTGTGAGCTGTCCAGGTTCGGTAAGAAACGGATTGCCTGACAGCGTCCATTCCAACGTGTGGCTGACGGCATGCCGGTTCAGTATTTCCTCCAGTCTTTGCTGGATCAACAGTTCATTCAGCTCGGTAG
>JBGTHR010000120.1:0-4064 GCA_041746095.1 Gammaproteobacteria bacterium
GTGGTTTCATGAGCAATAAAGATAAAATGCAAGGCGAAGGTGACAAGGAATCCGCAAGAAATTATGAAAAATCGACTGAAGACTTCATTGAGTCTGGCAAAGTAAAAGAAAACCTGCAGAAAGCAAAAAGCACTTCAAAGAAAGATGAAGAAGAGATGCAGAAGGCAGAGAAGGCCGGGGAAGAACGTGCGAAAACATAATCTTGCCTATATAACCATACTTTTCCGGTAGAGTTGGAAATTACAAGACCTGATTCCGCTGAATTTACGCTTGGGCTAAGTGACACAGTCACTTTAAGGATTCAGGCCTTGTATAAATAAATCACGTATACAGCGCAGTGTTTTAGATGAGCTTGGCATCTTGATCATGGACTATTTATTAAACTGGCCTAAAGGCTGGCCGGATTAATGGTCGTAGAACATTCAGCATGTGCGTAATCCGGTTATTACTAATCATCATCCTCCCATTTTCGAATCTTGCTGTAGTCAATACGTTTAAAATCTTTTTTCGCGCGTATAACGTTAACGATTACGAAATAGACCAGACCGAGCAGGATTAAAATTCCCACTGAAATTAATACCCATAGTTCAGTTGTCATAATGGATTATTTCTCATGTCAGGTATGGATAGACAGGACATTATAGCTGGCCGCAACAGGGAAAAATCTTTAAGTATAATTAAACAACAAATCTTTCACCTCGCATCAAGATTAGCGAGTGCTTTAGCAGCAGCTTGAATAGTGATGTCTATATCTTGCGCAGTATGCGCTGCTGAGATAAATCCAGCCTCATACGCCGAGGGCGCCAGATAGATTCCAGCATCCAGCATGCTGTGAAAAAATCGTTTGAAACGCTCAATATTGCAATTGATTACCTGTTCAAAACGACAAATCTTTTCATCATCACTGAAAAACAGCCCAAACATACCCCCCACAATATTTGCAGTCATGGGAATATTGGCATGTTTCGCCTCGTTAAGAATGCCGTCGATCAGCAGTTGCGTTTTTCGAGACAGGTCGTCAAAAAAACCAGGAGCTGATATTAATTGCAGTGTCTTGAGTCCCGCAGACATGGCGATAGGGTTTCCCGACAGGGTTCCCGCCTGATATACAGGACCCAGTGGAGACAATTTTTCCATGATATCTCTGCGACCTCCAAATGCGCCTACCGGCATGCCTCCTCCAATCACCTTGCCAAGCGTGGTTAGATCGGGTGTGATTCCATATACGGATTGCGCACCGCCCAGGGCAACCCGAAACCCTGTCATCACCTCATCGAAGATGAGTATTGAGCCATGTTCATCACAGACATCGCGCAGAGTCTGCAGAAATCCATCCTCTGGGAGTACGCAGTTCATATTGCCTGCCACGGGTTCAACGATCAGGCAGGCAATGGAATCGCCTTGTTGCCGGAATGTCTCGATTACCATGTCCGAGTTGTTGTAGCTCAAGGTCAGTGTGTGATTTGCCAGCGAAGCGGGAACACCTGGAGAACTGGGCTCACCAAATGTCAACGCGCCCGAACCCGCCTTGACGAGTAAAGAGTCGGCATGACCATGATAGCAGCCCTCAAACTTGACGATTTTGTCACGCCCGGTAAATCCACGAGCCAGACGGATCGCACTCATCGTGGCTTCGGTGCCTGAACTGACCATACGAACCATCTCAATGGATGGTATGAGTTCACATATCTTCTCAGCCATAGTGGTCTCAAGCACTGTCGGGGCGCCGTAACTTAGTCCGCGTTCTGCGGCCTGTTGCACCTCCAGCACTACCTCGGGATGCGCATGACCCAGCACCATAGGACCCCATGAACCTACATAATCGATATAACGCCTATTGTCCATATCAAACAGGTACGCACCACTTGCGCGCTGTATAAATACCGGATCACCGCCAACACCTGCAAAGGCGCGTACCGGGGAGTTTACGCCACCCGGTATATGATGTTTTGCTCGTTCGAAATAGTGTTTTGACTGACTCATGTAATCTTGTTCCCGATCAAAAATGGGGTATTTCTGTGTGTGCAAGCCGAATAAATTCGACTATGGTCTATTTGAAATAGCTATTATAGCAATCTTGAAAAATGCTCTGCCGCCGAGCGGATATCAGCCTGACTGAACACTCCGTGAATCACTGCCAGCATATCTATGCCAGCATCGATAAGTAGTGTTGCGTTATCGATGGTGATCCCGCCAATAGCGCAAACAGGTATATCAAGAGTTTGTTTGGCCTGATAAATCAAATTAACATTGGCTTGAATAGCATTCGGTTTGGTTGCTGAATTGAAAAAACTGCCGAATGCAACATAATTGGCGCCCTGAGTCTGTGCGCTCAAGGCAAGATCCATGCGGTTATAACAGGATACGCCGATGATTGCATGCGATCCGAGAATGTCTCTTGCCTGATCCATGCGCACATCCAGCTTGCCTATGTGCACTCCTTGCGCCCCAATTTGCCTTGCCAGAGCAACGTCATCATTGATGATAAGGGGGATGTCGTACTGGTTGCACAAATTCAATAATGTGCTGGCTTCTCTTATGCACACTTCAGCGAGTCCGGTTTTATTGCGGTACTGTATCAAATGCGCCCCGCCGAGGATTGCCTGTTTAACACTATTGATCAATTGATCTGCTTGAATCAGATTGGGATCAGTAATGGCGTATAGTCCTTTGAGATGCGCAGATATCTCGATTCTATGAAAAGTCACTTCGAATCGTTTTTCTGAGCCCAGAAAAACCGGTTGGGCAGGGACTGGCCACAGCCAGGTGTATAGCCATGTACCAGGCTCTGCCAGGTAAATTCCTGTGCCCTGCGCACACTTGATATGACATCAATGCCGAGCGCAAGCAATGCGGCAATGGCAGACGCTAGAGTGCAGCCTGATCCATGATAGCTGCCGGCTAGTCGTTTCCACTTCATTCGATCCAGTACCAGGTTATTGCCATAAAGTGTGTTTGTGACCTCTTTGGTGGCTTCGTGTGTCCCTGTTATCAGCACATTATCAACACCATAATCCAATATAGCCATGGCGCAGTCATCCAGAGTATCGGCCCCAAATGCGAGTGTGCGGGCCTCATGGCTATTAGGTGTAACCAGAGTTGCTAAACTTAACAACTGTGTTCGAATAATATGTATGAGATTATCGTCCGCCATGAGTTTACCACCACCTGAGCAGATCACTGGGTCGAGAACGACCGGGATATTCCGATTTGCAGCCAAAATGATATGAACTGCTTCGGCGATTTCGGCTCTGCCCAGAAAGCCCAGCTTGAAGGCTGCCACAGGGATGTCGTCTAATACGGCATTAGCCTGTCGTGTGATGAGGTCAGCACACTGTGGAATAAACTCGATGAGGTTACTGGTATTTTGTACCGTCACGGCAGTCAGCACCGGAGTGGCATGACAGCCCATGCTTGCAATTGCCTCTATATCGGCCTGAATTCCTGCGCCACCCGTAGGATCCAGTCCCGCAAATACCATCACAGATGGTAGGGAAATGTGGTGTTTCATCGGTGGGTTTCGTGTGTAATCAGCAGCAGGCTGTAGACCGTCATTTTTTACTGTCGCTTCTTGACAAAAATTTTTGTTCCGCAGGCATGCAATTGATTATAAAATTAAAAAACGATGAATGCTTGACCGTTTTCTCTATAGTGCTCTAATCATTTTCCAGGCTCTTGATAGTGGCATTGTCCAGCCATGATGGGCTTGGCTCAAATCGTTAATTCGTCAAATAAAACAGGAACAGCAATTGATGCAGCCGTACAAAAAATTTATGTGTGTAATTTGTGGATGGATTTATGATGAGGAACTGGGAAGTCCTGAAGATGGTTTGTCGCCTGGTACTCGCTGGGAGGCAATACCATTTAACTGGACATGTCCGGAATGTGGGGCGACCAAAGACGATTTTGAGATGATTGAGATTGAGTGATGAATTTTCATTAAATCATGATGATAATTCAATGATTACTTCTGTCTTATTTTCTCATGGATAGTTTTCTGGAGGTAAAACAAAAAGCCTGCAACAGTATGCTGCAGGCTCTTGAGTATCATACAAATGTTTATT
>JBGTHR010000121.1:0-4084 GCA_041746095.1 Gammaproteobacteria bacterium
TGACGGCAGGGGAGGTAAACTCAAGGAGACAGACGACATGTTTTCAGGTCTCATCTGGACGGGTGAGCAGGCAATACAGCTTGGTCTGGCAGATGAACTGGGTAGCCTCGAGTATGTGGCAAGAGAAGTTATCGGCGAAGATAATATTGTCGATTTTACTGATGAGAAAGATTTCGTTGAGCGGTTCGCTGAACGTGTAGGAGCTTCGATCGGGGATCAGATGAGTCTGCGTATACTCGAGCCCAAGCTGAACTGACAAAGGAGTCAGGACAGGACATCAACTCCTTCTTGAGCCAGCATTGCGATAAGCCGGATTAATGGCAATCCAATCAGTGCGTTGGGATCATCGCCATGTATATGCTCGAACAGGGCGATGCCAAGGGCCTCAGCTCTGAAACTGCCGGCACAGTCGTAGGGTTGCTCTTTCTCCAGATACGACGTGATTTGGGTATCAGTAAGCAGCCTGAAACGCACACGTGATTCCACGTTATCGAGCTGATAGCAGCTGGTTTGCGCATTTAAGAGACAAAGACCAGTATGAAAGACTACAGTTCTGCCCACAGCCTGTTTCAGCTGTTCAAAGGCATTTTGAAAGTTTCCTGGCTTACCCAGAATGGTTTCGTCAAGCACTGCACACTGGTCAGAGCCAATAATGAGTGCGTGAGGATTGTTTCCAAGAAGGGCGTCAGCCTTGTTCTTAGCCAGCCGCATGACCATTTCTCCTGGTAATTCCCCATTTATTCGAGTTTCGTCCACGGCGGGTGCAAAGCTCTTAAAGGGTAGCCCCAGGCGCTTCAGCAGGGTTTGACGATATAGTGAGCTGGAAGCAAGTATCAGATGTCTCATTGCATAACGTCCACAATTGTTATTTCTGGCGAATTAAGGTGCAAATCCATATATGCGAAGCTCTGTATGATGAATAATTATAGGTTGATCAATGGGTAATTAGCGTGATCAAGTGGGGATTTGATAAATATTATACTAAGTGATCAGTAGCTATAGTGCTGGCGCGCTCGTTTTGGCAGACCTTATGACTGGAGCCGACGGTACTAAAACTACTGTTATAGTCTTTGACGCAAGCTAAGTCTCACTATATCATTCCCGCTTTTATGTCAGATAATCTTCCATTGCACCTGAGGCCAGCTACCTTGGCTGAGCGGGGAGCACATCTGCATGGAAATATCAGGCTGTCTCATATGAAACGACTGTCTGATCTTTTGTTGAATGCGGATGGAGTTGTCGACGTCTCGCTGGATTTCCATACAGGAGATGACGGCGTCCATCTGGTTAAGGGTACTATTAACACCAGACTTGGCATGATATGCCAGCGCTGTCTTAAACCTCTGCACTTAGGCATAAACAGGTTGTTTGAATTAGCGTTTGTGTACAGTGCACATGAGATTGAGCGCCTGCTTGGCAGCTATGAATGTTATGAAGTACATGGCGATGAAGTATTTGTAAGGGACATGGTCGAAGACGAGTTGATATTGAGTGTCCCCCAAATCCCGGTACATGACAGTTTAACTGACTGCGATGCAGAGTTTATATCCAGGCTGGGGGGCACGAATAAAACAACGCTGGCAGACAACCATATTAGTTCCTTCAGAGAGTTGAAAAAATAATTATTATCGTATTCTGAAAGGCAAGCTGCAGCGGCAGATACATACCGCCCATGCAACACTGGATCAAATTGGAGAAATACAATGGCAGTTCAACAACGACGTAAAACCCGCTCAAAGCGTGATATGCGCAGGTCCCATGACTCACTTAAAGGTGCGACATTATCGGTTGATCCCACTACTGGTGAGACTCACCGACGGCATCATATGACTGCAGACGGCTACTATCGGGGCAAACTGATTGTTCAGACCCAGGTAGAAGACAGCGATTAGATCTGCTGATTCTGACGCTTTAATCTAATCTAACTTTGCCGTAAGGCATCACACAAGACCGCGCATTCCGGTTCAGGTGGACTTCACCCGAACAGAGTATTTATGCAATGGGCCTGGGCAGAATTCGGTAACACTCCGCCCTGCCAATTACGCAGCTTTGTAGTCAGGCATTAATGACGGGGCAGACATCTATAATTTCTCTGGATGTAATGGGGGGAGACTTCGGACCTGAAGTCGCCATTACAGCTGCCGAAAGCATCTTGCGTGATTATCAAGACGTGGAATTGATACTGGTCGGCGATTCGGCAGAGATTAATCGGCTTCTATCCAGTCATAAATATCAGGCAAATTCACGCCTGCGGATACAACACGCCACCCAGAAGGTGGAAATGGACGAGCTGCCGGCTCAAGCATTACGCAACAAACGCGACTCTTCCATGCGGGTCGCGATCAACCTTGTAAAAGAAGGGATTGCCCATGCCTGCGTCAGCGCAGGCAACACCGGGGCGCTGATGGCAACTGCCCGCTACGTGTTGAAAACGCTGTCTGGTATCGACCGACCCGCCATCATTACGCGGTTACCGGCAATTCACGGTCATACCCATATGCTGGATTTGGGCGCCAATGTCGACTGCAAGGCCATACACCTGTTTCAATTTGCAGTCATGGGATCAGTACTGGCCTCTGCTATTGACGAGATTCCAGAACCCCGAGTGGGTCTGCTGAACGTTGGACAAGAGGCCATCAAAGGCAATGAACAGGTCAAGCTGGCCAATGCCCTGTTAGACCAGAGTATGCTTAATTACGTCGGCTATGTAGAAGGCGATGATATCTATTGCGGTGACGTTGATGTAGTGGTTTGCGACGGATTTGTGGGTAATGTTTCGCTGAAAACGACTGAAGGTGTTGCAAAAATGATTACACACTACGCCAGGCAGGAGTTTAGCCGTAACATGTACACCAGACTGGGTGGCCTGATTGCGATGCCGGTGCTTCGTGCATTCAGAAAACGAATTGATCCCAGGCGCTATAATGGCGCAAGCTTGCTTGGTTTGCAGGGCGTAGTAATCAAAAGTCATGGTGGCGCGGATGCCGTGGCGTTTCGCAATGCGATCGAGATCGCACGTATTGAGGCGCAAAAATCAGTGCCATCTCGAATTCACAAACAACTGGGATTTCTACTGCAAGAAAAACGACTTGGCTGAATTGGACAATGCATTCACGCATCATCGGTACAGGCAGCTATCTGCCGGACAGGATACTGACAAACCAGGATCTGGAAAAGATAGTCGATACCAGTGATAGCTGGATTTTTGATCGGACTGGGATTCGCACTCGGCATATAGCAGCAGAAGGAGAGAACACGTGTGATCTGGCTGTCAATGCAGCGCGCAATGCGATGCAGATGGCGGGAAAATCAGCCAGTGACATTGATCTGATCATTGTTGCAACAACCACCCCTGACAAAGTATTCCCAAGTACGGCCTGTCTGTTGCAAAACCGTCTGGATATCCACGGCTGCCCTGCATTTGATGTGCAGGCGGTGTGCACTGGTTTTGTGTATGCACTTGACATAGCCGATCGTTTTATCCGTACTGGTGGCGCGAAATGCGCCCTGGTGATTGGCGCCGAGACTATTTCCCGTATTCTTGACTGGACCGATCGTGGAACCTGCGTACTGTTTGGTGATGGGGCGGGTGCTGTGATTCTTCAGGCAAGTGCTACCCCGGGAATACTGTCAACCCATCTACATGCCGATGGCCAGTACGAAGAACTGCTGCATGTCCCAGTTGGAGTATCTAGCAATTACTCAAAGGTCGTGAACGGTGAGGCCTATCTCCAGATGAAAGGCAATGAAGTATTTCGCATGGCGGTAAGGACATTAGGGCGTATCGTCGATGAAACACTCGCCGCTAATAATATTGAGAAAAGCGAGATTGACTGGCTGGTCCCACATCAGGCCAATTACAGAATCATTGAGGCAACTGCACGCAAATTGAAAATGTCGATTGAACGAGTGGTCATTACAGTTGCGGAACACGGCAATACCTCAGCAGCGTCTATACCACTAGCGTTGGACGTTGCGGTGAGGGACGGTCGAATTCAACCTGGGGAGTTGATTATGCTGGAGGCCTTCGGTGGAGGGTTTACATGGGGATCTGCGCTAGTTAAATTCTAATTATTATATATAG
>JBGTHR010000122.1:0-6179 GCA_041746095.1 Gammaproteobacteria bacterium
CTCCGGCCACAGCGCGGTTAACAACCAACGTAAGGCTGTCACGGCAATCGAGATCAACAACAACCGCTCCGCGCCATATTGCGGCAACCAGCGATGCATCCTCAGGAACACAATGACTTCAGCTAACACACCCAGCGCCCATAACTGGCCCACTAAGCTGAGTGAGTAACCCTGCTGCTGCACGTACAGACTAAAAAAGGTGTAATACGGCCCATGACTGGCCTGTAACAGGAAACATGCAGCAAATAATGCGAGTATGTGCGGCTGCATTAACACGCGCATCATAGGTGGGTGATCAATGACCTCCACTACGCTATCCGTATCCTTGACCCACAGGGTGATCAGAAATATACCAAAAAGCATAACCAGAACAATGTACGGCAACCACTTCATGCCATGCGTGTCGAAGAAGGGCGACAATAAAGAGGCAGTCAGGATAAAACCTACCGATCCCCAGACCCGTATGCGGCCATAGCGATGCGGGTCGTTGCCCAGGTGATTCAGTGTTGTCGCCTCAAACTGAGGGAGCATGGCATTCCAGAAAAAACTGAATCCAGCCAGCACAACCATCATCCACCAGTAGCCTTGCACAAACAGCACTACTGAAAAGATTACAAGGCCCAGCAGAGCCGCAATTCGAATAATGCTGGCGCGCATGCCACTGTGATCAGCCAGCCAGCCCCACACATAAGGCGCAACGATCTTGGTTGCAAGTGATGTCGCCATTAACTGACTGATTTGTGCTGGTGTGTAGGACAGGTAGTCCAGATACAGACTCCAGTAGGGAACAAACGCCCCGATACTGGCGAAGAAAAATAAATAGAATCCTGACAAACGCCAGTAAGGCATGCCGTTATCGCTGGATATCATGAAAATTCCGGAACAATGCCGGTGAGTCGATAAGACCGTGTAAAGTCAGTTTTTGCCTGCCGGGATATCCGCAAATTCTGTGGTTACATCTACATTCTGCGCCCTGTGCCGCAACAGGTGATCCATCAACACAATGGCCAGCATGGCCTCAGCGATAGGTGTGGCGCGTATGCCCACACATGGGTCATGACGACCGGTAGTGATTACTTCCGTTGGTTGCCCCTGAGTATCAACACTGCGGCCGGGAAGCCGAATGCTGGAGGTGGGTTTCAGGGCAATGCTTACTCGAATATCCTGACCTGACGAAATGCCTCCCAGGATTCCACCGGCATGATTGCTCAGAAAACCCTCCGGCGTAATCTCGTCACGGTGTTCTGCGCCCTTTTGTTCAACGCTGGCAAAACCCGCACCGATCTCTACCCCTTTCACGGCATTAATGCACATCATCGCTTGGGCAATATCCGCATCCAGCCGATCAAACACTGGTTCACCCAACCCTGGCAGCATGCCTTGCGCAAGCACATTAATACGCGCGCCAATGGAATTGCCTTCCTTGCGCAAAGCATCCATATAAGTCTCCATTTCGGCGACTTTACTGGCGTCCGGACAAAAGAACGGATTGTTCTCGACCTCGTCCCAGTCCAGAGTCTCGGCGCGTATCGGGCCCAGCTGAGCCAGGTAGCCACGAATCAGAATGCCATATTTTTCATTAAGATACTTCTTGGCAATGGCCCCGGCCGCGACTCGCATGGCGGTCTCGCGTGCAGACGAGCGGCCACCACCCCGATAATCCCTGAGACCATACTTTTTTAAATACGTGTAATCGGCATGACCCGGCCGAAAGGTATCTTTGATTTTGGAATAATCCTTGGAGCGCTGGTCCTCATTATGAATGATCAGGCCAATAGGTGTGCCAGTCGTTACACCCTCAAACGTACCCGACAGAATCTTCACCTCATCGGACTCTCGCCGCTGTGTGGTGTGCCGGGTCTTGCCCGGTTTGCGGCGCTCCAGATCCGCCTGCAGATCGTCCTCGCACAGAGCCATCCCGGGTGGGCAGCCGTCCACAATACAACCAATAGCAGCGCCGTGACTCTCGCCAAACGAGGTCACCGTGAAGAGTTTACCGATTGAGTTTCCTGACATGGCGCGCATTGTAGCAAAATTGCCGAATCAGCATGCTCGCAGCCATTATTACAATTACTTCAGACTTAAGTACTCCCGACAATCCTCAGCGCTAAGCAAAAACACTCCTTCACCACCATACTCAAATTCCAGCCAGACAAAAGGTGCTTGAGGATAATGCTCCACAACAGCCTGTTCACTATTGCCCACCTCAACGACCAGAATACCACTGGGATTCAGATATTCTTCGGCCTTTTGCAAAATCGGCTTAACAACGAACAACCCATCTTCGCCTCCGGCCAGGCCAAGCTCCGGTTCGTGTCGATATTCCCTGGGCAGAGTGGCCATTTCGGCAGCACACACATAGGGAGGATTACTGACAATAATGTCATATTTGCGGCCATGCATACCTGAATATACGTCCGATTGAATAGCCTTTACCCGATCCTGTACTCCGTGCCGCTGAATGTTGATTTCAGCCACTTCCAGAGCATCATGAGACAGTTCCGCCAGATCCACCCGAGCACACTCAAATGCATACGCGCAGGCAATACCGATGCAACCACTCCCAGCGCACAGGTCAAGTACATTAGTAACACGCGCTGCATCTATCCATGGCTCAAACCGGTTTTCAATCAGCTCGGCAATCGGCGAGCGCGGTATCAGCACACGTTCATCCACATAAAATGAGAGCCCGCAAAACCAGGCCTCTTTGGTCAGATATCCCGCGGGAATGCCGGTCTGCATTCGCCGCTCATACAGCTCGGCAATGACCTGTTTCTCATGCGAATTCAGCGCGTGACCGGCCTCATCTTCAGATATATCAAACGGGAGCCCCAGCGCATGGCAGGCCAGCCATAAGGCCTCATCGCGTGCGTTATTGGTGCCATGACCAAAGTACAGACCGTTCTGCAGAAACTGCTGTTCTCCCCATTGGATAACATCCATGAGGGTTCGGATATGTGCAGAAACGATGGGAAAGTTGGGCATGAAAGGATTTATAAAAAAGGACAAGAACCAGAAATCCTGAATCAGTCCATTATCACATATAGAACAGAACGTTAGTGTACTGAACTGATTTAATCCTGTTAGCAGGCATTATTTCTATTGCCATTCGAGGAATTAAAGTCAGCCTTGGAATTTAGAATAGCAAGGGGTTAACAATGACCGGCAGCTATAACGCTAAGTTTACGGATTGCAGTGATGGGGGATATATTGAGTTGTAGATCGTTGCGGCAGTGTCCGCCACTACACGTAAAGCTTATATACACTAAAAAAAACTGCATGGCGTTATCGAAAAACTCTACATCTTTTAAAAGTCTTACAGGCTGTCATAAACAGCCTGCAAGAAGTCCTAACAAGTACCGTAATGCCTACCTGGAGCATTGATAAAGCTTAAGAGCCCTTGTCAATCACCTACCAGCCTATTGAGACAATGTTGCCGACTCAATATTGATCTGACTGGCAGTCGCGCCGCTTAGATAACGTGTCTCCACAGTGTAGCTTAAGGTAAGCGTCTGATCTGCCGATGCTGCCTGATAGCTTAACGTTACCACGTGACTGCCCAGACCATTTGGCTGATCCACCAATACAGAAGTATCTGGCGAACTTGCATCACTTAGAGTCGCCTGCAGCAGTCCACGCGCACTCTTGGCGCCAACATACAACCGCAGGGTGCGGGGCGTAGTATCAGCAGGAACGGTGATTTGGAAACCATTACCCTGTCTAAATACCCGCGAACCGTTGGCTACGGTGTTGCTGGAGGTAGGTGTGCCATTACTCCATACGTATGTACTATCAGCACTGGCGCCCTGCGGAGCCTCAGTACCGATTACCGTGAAGTCGCTGATTTGCGATATGACAGCGGCGTTGCGATTTACATTGCTACTGCCTGACCAATGTATCCAGTCCGCGCTGCCTTCAGACGTCAGATTGATGCTGTTAGCGGCCTCGGCTGTATTTCCTGTAAGTACACCGCCACCAGCCCCAACGGCCGGGGTGACAGTGATGACGACCTCGCGGGTATTCGATAAACCACTGCCATCGGCGGCGCGAAATGTCACCGTGTAAGGGCTGTTTGTTGCAGCACCGGCAAATGGTGTCCAGCTGAATTGGCCATTACCGCTACCGCTATCAACGAAACTGGAGCCCACTGGCAAACCACTGACGCTTAGCACCAGAACTGGCGGGCCATCCGCATCGATTGCCGAGACCGGAATGATCAACCCAGCGCCCTCGCTGACAGTTTGGTTGGCAATGGGCGCAAGCACCGGGGCTTGATTCACGGGTCCGCTGGGTGTGCCATTCAGGAATACTACATATGCCGCACCAGTCTGAGGACCCGGATCCCTTTCCGCGTCTGCAGTGACAATAATATCCGGAACTCCATCCAGATTCAGATCGCCCATCGGCGCAATCGCCTGGCCGAATTCACTGTTCGCCCGTATCGAGGTGAAATTCTCGCTTGTACCGCTGATCTTCTGAGTGTTCTGCACCGTGCCATCACGATTGAGCGTGAGTATGTAGACGGCCCCTGCCTTGTCAGCGCCATCATCATCAAATTCCGCGCCCACCGCCAGATCTGGAATGCCGTCGTTGTTGATATCTCCCACAACCGACACTGACTGGCCAAATTCATCATTAATATCAAGTTGACCAGTAAAGCCTCCACTCGTGGCGCTGATCTTCTGAAAGCCTCTAACAGTGCCATTGGAATTCATGAACAGAATCCATACCGCGCCGAAGGCACTGCCGCCGTCATCATCAAACTGGGCGCCAACCGCGAGATCATCCATACCGTCACCATTCAGGTCTCCCAGGTTAGTGACGGTCGAACCAAATAAATCGCCATTATCAATTCGGCCCCTAAATCCCCCTTGTGTGCTACTGATCTTTCGATAATTCTTGACCGTGCCATTGGAATTCAAATAGAGAATATAAAAGGCGCCACGACTGGAACCACCATCATCATCGCCATCCGCGGACACTGCGATATCCGGGATACCATCGCCATCAAAGTCTCCGAGTGAGCCGAGATCGGAGCCAAAGCGGTCGTGGTTATCGAGCCTGCCGGTGAAAAAATTACCGTTGAACCCACCGATGGATTCAGTGATCATCTGGTGCTGTCTGACTGTGCCATTGGGATTCAAAAACAGAATCCACACTACGCCTTGATTGATTCCGATGCCATCCGCTCCTGCGCCGACCGCAATATCCGGATATCCGTCAGCATCCAGGTCGCCGATGCCGATTACTCCCAGACCGAATTCATCATTATCCTTGAGCACTCCGGTAAAACCACCTCTGATAGAACTGATTTTTTGTTGCTGCCGGACCGTGCCATCGCGATTCATAAACAGGATAAAGACCGCGCCTCTGTTCGAGCCGCCATCATCATCCAGACGCACTCCAACAGCGACATCAACGATGCCATCGCCATCAAGATCGCCAATCTGGCTGATGGATTCGCCAAAGTCGTCGCCATTATCCAGGCGGCCAGTAAAATTTCCAGCCGTGGAGCTGATCTTCTGAAATGAATTGACGACCTGAGCCTGAGTCAGACCTGTTACCAGCAGCAGGACCATAAAGATCAGGCCGTTAACAACCAGGCTGTGAATAGTTTCTGTATAAGATGTATTGCGTGACAAGATACCTTCCATGATTAAAACTCTCCGTGTGATTTCAAGTTTTTTAAAAAATGCGCCTGTTCATAGACCAGCGGTCGATTTTTGCTACGCGAACGGTCATATTGTAAATGTTCAGAAATCCGGTTTTTATGAAAGCAATCACAAATTTCAAAAAAGCGAACACGCTTGTTGATAGATAATTTATATGTCCATATCCGAACGTTCTATCACCAGGTTTGTGATTTTGAGGGGAGGACTGCTCAGTTTGACCTGAGTAGATGCGCCGATTAGGTCGCGTTTGATGCGTAGGGTAGAATTTCGAGGGTCATTTTTCATACTCGTCAAGAATAACGCATGCAGTCATCTTGAGAGATGTTAGATGAAAGGTCAGCTATATCTGTGCGGGAACGATCATAAGGTCGGACATAAAACCTTGCAGGCTGTCAAAAACAGCCTGCAAGAAGGTCAAAAGTCCTCACCAGGCACGGAATGCTGAACCTGGTGCATTACAAAAGTCTGTCAACCTTACTGCATCAATGTTGCCGACTCGATATTGAT
>JBGTHR010000123.1:0-2115 GCA_041746095.1 Gammaproteobacteria bacterium
ATTCGGAAGCTTGCCTTCGCCCTTTTTCAGGCGTGTATAGCGCCTCATCAGTGCCTGCCGCATGGCGGCATAGTCATCACCGGGTTCCACATCACCAATATTGAAGCGGCGATAATCAGATTTGACCGGTCCTTCACTATCAAAGACTACGCATGATGCCACGGCGGCCTCACCCATGGTATGGCTAATATCAAAACATTCCATACGGCTTGGCATATCGTCCAGACCCAATTCGTCCTGCAATACCTCAAGCCGTTTCAGCATGCCAGCATGTGAGGCAAGCCGTACTTTCAAGGCATAACTCGCATTGTGTCTCGCGATATCCAGCCAACGCGCCCGGTGGGCTCTGACCTTGTAATGAATACTCACTTTACGACCCAACCTGCCGCTCAACATGCTCATCAATGTTATCGAGTCATCCGGTTTGTCGCTGACGATTATGTTTTCCGGTATCTGATGGCTGAGGTAAAATTGACCAAGAAATGCCGTCATCAGGCTGCCAACAGACATCTCTCCTGGAATGCGTGGGAAATAAGCACGGTTGCCCAGATTAAGACCAGACCGTATGTTGAATACCTGCACGCACGCAAATCCTGGCGCCATACTGCATGCCATAATATCCAGATCACCGGATTCACCGCTCACATATTGTTGCTCGGACACTCTGCGCAAGGCCTCAATCTGATCCCGGTAATGGGCCGCCATTTCGTAATCCAGCAGGTTTGCCGCGTTATCCATGCGGCGCATCAATTCCTCGGTGAGCTTCTCCTTCTTGCCCTCCAGAAACGTTACTGCAAGATCAATATCCGACTGGTACTGTGGCGCATTGATCAGACCGACACAGGGCGCGGTACATCGATGGATCTGGTACTGCAAACAGGGGCGTGATCGATTCTGAAAAAAACTGTCTTCACATTGACGCAACCGGAACAGCTTCTGCAACAGACCCAATGTGTCCCTAACTGCTCCGGCGCTGGGATACGGGCCGAAATAACGCCCTTTTGCGGAACGCGCACCGCGATGAAAAGACAATCTGGGGAAGGCCTCACCGACTGACACATAGATATATGGGTAGCTTTTGTCATCCCTGAGCAACACGTTGTACCGCGGCCGATACTGCTTGATCAGGTTGTTTTCCAGTAGCAGGGCCTCCGCTTCAGAGTGTGTTACTGTCACCTCCACGCGGCGCACCTGGACCAGCATGGCGCGTATTCGGTGAACCTGTCCGCTACGGGCAAAATAACTCGAGACACGCTTTTTCAGGTCGCCTGCCTTACCTATATAGAGCGGGTTACCCTGATCATCCAGCATGCGGTAAACCCCCGGCTGATGAGTCAGATGGGCAATCAGCTCTTTAGGCTTGAATTGACGGGTATCTTCTGTCACGAAATAGTATCGCCAGTCAGTGTAAAACCAGAATCCTTATCCCAAATTTTCTCGAGCGATTTGAAACACTGACTCGAACTGCTCACTAGTCAGTCGCCTCGTCTGCGTGTTATATCGGCTGCAGTGATAGGAATCTATAATCCGCAGATTACCTTTTACATCGTGGATTGCTCCATGCCCAAATGGATGGTGACTGAAAGCCAATCCCAATGCACGTAATACAGCCTTGTGCGCAATCAGCCCAAGTGCAATGATGACAGAGCGCCCCGCCAGGGACTTTACCTCCTGCTGCAGATAACTGTTACACAACTGTATTTCCTCATTCAACGGCTTGTTGTCTGGAGGCAGGCATTTTACAGCATTGGTGATTCGGCAATTTATGAGTCTCAGACCGTCGTCTATTGCCAAAGATTCGGGCCGGTCACTGAAGCCAAACTTATAAAGCGTCTGATATAGCAGGAGTCCTGCATGATCCCCGGTAAAGGGTCGGCCACTCGCATTGGCGCCATGTTTGCCTGGTGCGAGTCCAACGACAAGTAATCGGGCATTCACATCGCCAAACGGCGCCACTGGCCGGCAGAGATACTCAGGATGGACGATTTTGATCTGATCGAGAAACTGTGCAAGACGTGTGCAACGACGGCAATCCGGATCGAACTTGTTACTCCGGGCCATAATCATGATTATATTATTACAGTAAATTATTATAATAGTATGACAACTAGATAT
>JBGTHR010000124.1:0-2585 GCA_041746095.1 Gammaproteobacteria bacterium
ACGAAGCCATTGATCGTATTCTTGCACGCCACGCACACGCTCCGATGTTATCGGACAAAGAGATTCGGGCGTCCCGCAAAAGTGGCCGACCTTGATTGTCGTCTTGGATGCCAGTGTCGTTCTGAAATGGTATTTTCGCGATCGTCCTGACGAAAAAGGTATAGACCAATCTCTCGCTATTCTTTCTGCAGTAGATTCACGTGAAATTGAAATGGTGCAACCGCCACACTTTTTAGCAGAGGTCACCGCAGTTCTGGTCAGAGAGAAACCGAATGGCGCACAAGTAGATCTGAATGATTTGCAAAATATTGACTGGCGGTCTATAACCGATCCAAATATTTATTCGCGGGCAATGGCTTTATCAATAAAGCTTCATCAACACGTGTTCGATACCCTCTATCACGCTACGGCACTGGAATTTGAGCAGGCAACACTGGTCACTTCTGATCAACGATACTACAGCAAGGCCAAAGACACTGGCAATATTACGCTGCTGAGTGACTATGTCAGTGTATTGTGATCAAAGCGGTATCTCGGGCGTACCGTACTGTGGATTAATTATGCTCTCTAAGTTATCAGTACTTTGTAGCTAAAACACAATAAACGATATCTGCTATCTGATGCGCCAAAAATGGTGGCACGGCATTCCCAACCTGCACATATTGCTGCGTGCGACTCCCCTCAAAAAAGTAATTGTCTGGGAAGGGCTGGTGAGTTGCCTTTGCTCAGGTATATTTAGGTACGCTGCAGCCGTTTATTGATGACAGATGGCGTCAGGAGATTAAGACCATATCAATCTGGCCCTGGCGATAGTGCGGCGGATTCTGAATCTGTCGGCTAGATTGGGGAGTGATTCGCAGGGATTGGCATGGCTGGAAACGGCACCATTGATTCCGCTGTTGCCGGTAGCCGATGCGCGCAAGCCCTATCCCATATCCTGGGATGAGGAGCGGCGTCTTTTTCAGGCCTTACCGACTTAAGCATACGTTTGAGCGTCGCCTGCGTACGGCAGGTGTACCGCTGGAAACCCGCAAGGTGTTGTTGGGGCATCGCAGTGGCGATATCACAACTCACTATTCAGCGCCAGAGTTTGAGTTGCTGATCGAGGCCGTGAACCGCGTCTGTGGACCAAAGTCCGGCATTGGTATTACCTAAACCGAACTCAATGTAAAAATGGTTACTTAACCGACTGATATATATGTATAAATTGGTGCGCCCGGGAGGATTACTCCGTACTTCCCTGCACTCCGCCCTTCGTGCCAGCTTTGCTGTTCAAAATCGTTTCAGACGATTTTGTCGAACCGATTGTTTTTTTGGTCGGAGGTTAGAGCCTTACAAAACACTGATCCATAAAAATACCCACACAAGGCGGGCATTTTTATGGATTGGTGCGCCCGGAAGGATTCGAACCTCCGACCCCCTAGTTCGTAGCCAGGTACTCTATCCAGCTGAGCTACGGGCGCTTGTTTGTAGCGGATGTGCATTATGCTGAAAGCAGGGCAAACCTTCAACCAAAGAATATGATGCCATTATCGAATTATGGACGTGGTATACGAATCCCTTTAGGCTGCTTAGCGGAGCAGTGGGCCAATGGCAAAACGTCAAGCATTATTTACGGTCTGGAAGCCAAAATTCGCTGGCTAATTACAATAGCCAGCTATAACCGTATATCTCAAGCATCGTCTTCATTTTCATGTTTATCTTCAGCACCATCCGCTTCTGCCTCATCCTCAAGCTGCTCTATACTCTCAATTTCAACCAGGTGTTCACTATTTCCCAGTCGAATCAGGGTTACGCCTTGAGTATTTCTGCCCATCACCGAGATATCATTCACCGGAGTACGCACCAGCGTGCCGCCGTCGGTGATCAGCATGATTTCATCTTCCGGACTCACCAGTTCGGCGCCGATCACAACACCATTCCTGCCTAATACCTGAATCGCAATCACTCCCTGACCACCACGATTCTGCAAGGGAAAGTCATTAATCAGAGTACGCTTGCCAAAACCATTTGCGGTAGCGATCAACACCGCCATTTCCTTATGCTCGCTAACCACCATTAGAGAAATAACCTGCTGTTGCGGTTGTAGACGGATTCCGCGCACACCGGTCGCAGTCCTTCCCATTTGCCGAACGTCTCGCTCCTTAAAGCGTATTGCCTTACCCGCATCAGTAATCAGCATGACATCCTGATCACCCCTGGTCAGGCATACACCAATCAACTGATCACCTTCACGCAGATCAACTGCAATAATTCCGCTGCTGCGCGGCCGGGAAAAGTCTGTCAGCAAGGTCTTTTTGACTGTGCCCTGACTGGTCGCCATGAGTACAAACATATCTGCTGTAAATTCACGAATCGGCAGTATGGCATTGATTTGTTCACCCTCTTCCAGCGGCAGGAGATTCACCATCGGCTTGCCCCGCGCACCGCGACCGGCCTGTGGCAACGTATAGACTTTAAGCCAGTACACCTTGCCACGGCTGGAGAAACACAGGATCGTGTCGTGAGTCCGGGCGACAAACAGCTTGTCGATAAAGTCTTCTTCCTTGACTGATGTTGCCGCCTTGCCTCGACCACCGCGGCGC
>JBGTHR010000125.1:0-6742 GCA_041746095.1 Gammaproteobacteria bacterium
ATCTTGTTCTCGACTGTTTCATCGGCTCCGGCACCACAGCCGCTGTCGCCCAGAAACTCGGCCGCCGCTGGATTGGCTGCGACATCAACAAGGGCGCGATTCAGACCACCGCCAAACGTCTGCAGACCGTCATGCGCGAACAGGTTGAGGTATTAACACAGCCAAAACAGCAACGGCTAGATGTTGAGACCTCTGAAAACGATAGTGATGATGCGGCCGATGAAACAAAGAAACAAACACCGGCACAACTGTCATTCTCAATCTGGCGGGTCAACGATTACGACCTGCAGATTCAGCACAACGAGGCGGTTGAACTCGCCTGCGAGTATATCGGCGTCACGCGCAACCGCACGGATAGCTTCTTCGACGGGACTCGCGGCAACCGCCTGGTCAAGATCATTCCATTCAATCATCCACTGACGCCGCTGGAACTGGAAGACCTGCGTAAAGAACTGGCCAGACGCCCTGAAGAAGAGCGCGATATCGAACTGATCTGTCTGGGCATGGAGCTGACCGCGCAAGCGGCGATTGAACAGCACAACCGCAACCGCAGCAAAGGGCCGAACCGAATTCATGTGATTGAATTGCGCACAGATGCCCGTTACGGTGGATTTATTCAGCATGAACCGCTGGCCGCCAGTGTGCGTGTCGAGCGAATCGGTGATGAGCTTGAGATTGAAGTGCTGGATGTGTTGTCGCCCAGCATCGTCAAGCGCCTGAATATGGAGCAGGGGTTATTTAAGGCACAGATCGATGACTGGCGAGCGGTCGTGGACTGTATTCTGATCGACACGAATCACGACGGTGAACTATTCGATGTGACGCTGGCCGATGTACCCGCCAGAAAGCGCGATCTGGTCAGCGGCAGGTACTCATTGGCTGCACCGCCCAAAGGCAGCACAGTCGCTGTAAAGATCATGGACATGCTGGGTGAGGAATTGATCGTTACGCATCTCCTGTAAGCCGATTGACATGACTGCCCGTGAATCACTAACCCTTGATCTCTTCGAAACCGGACGCGCCAGAGGCACAGGGCTTCAATGGCCGGAAGCTATCCATTTTCCGCTGAATATCGGTGGTCATCGGGTCGAGAATCAAGTCTGGAAGGATCTGATTGAGTCAGTAAATCCTCTGGTAGTGGCCGGGTATGCCTCGCTGGACCGACTGATCGATTTCGTCTGTGCTGCTGGTAACAATTCTGTTCGTGATGGCTCGGTACGACTGCTGTTCGGCCATGAGCCTTTTCAATCACGACGCGAAGAATACCGGCTTAGAGACGATGATTTCCCAGCCACGGTAGAGCGTTACTGGTTGGAGAAAGGCATCTCGCTGATTCGTTCTGCAGGTGTGATTCAGACCATAGAACTGTTGAAAAGCGGGACTGTGCAGGCCCGTTATGTCTCCGGCTTTCCATTACTGCACGCAAAGATTTATTGCGGCGACAATGCGGTCACGCTGGGTTCAAGCAACTTTACTGAACCAGGCCTGACATCACAGCTCGAAGCCAATACGCGTTTTACACGTAGCCGCGATGTCGCACGTTTTCGAGATGTGTGGCTAATCGCCAATAATTACTGGCAGCTTGGCCGTCCTTACAACGAAGCGCTGGTCGCACTGTTGGAAAAATTGCTTAAGGTTGTTTCATGGAAAGAGGCGCTGGCGCGCGCCTGTGCTGAGTTGCTGGAAGGCGAGTGGGCAAAGAAATATTTGCGTGAAGATTATCTAAGAGATGCCGATTCGCTATGGCCGTCCCAAAAACAGGGTATCGCTCAGGCGCTGGCCGTGATTTCGAGTCAGGACAGCGTGCTGATTGCCGATGCTACCGGTGCCGGCAAGACGCGTATGGGGATCTATCTGATCGGTGCGGTGCGTGACGATATTCTGCGTCGCATGCGTCTGCGCCGAGGTAATGCCTTGATGGTTTGTCCGCCATCCGTAATCAATAACTGGGAGCGTGAATCCGTGGACAGCTCCGTTCCCCTGGATGTGTATTCGCATGGCCGTTTGAGTCACACTCAGAGTAAACGCCATAGCCTGTCTCTGACAGCGCTGCGTCGCGCACAGATTTTATGCGTGGACGAAGGACACAACTTCCTCAATCTTAAATCCAACCGTACTCATCATCTATTGCGCAATATGGCCGATCACGTGGTCATGCTGACGGCTACTCCAATCAATCGCAGCGTCGTGGATCTGTTACGTATTGCCGATATGCTGGGCGCCGATAATCTGGAGCCTGAAACTCTTGAAGCGTTCAAGAAGATGTTAGGAGTCAAGCGACTCGCGCGCACCCTCACGGAGGATGAGATAGAAAAACTTAGGCGTGAGATCCAGAAATTCACGGTGAGGCGCACTAAACGTGTGCTCAATCAACTGATTGACCGGGAGCCAATGCGCTATACGGATATTAATGGGAAGCCCTGCCGATTCCCTAAACATATACCTGAATTTTATCCGCTGAACGAGCCGGAGTCAGATCGTTTAATTGCAGTACAGATCAAGGAACTATGCGATGGACTGCGCGGTGTTACTCACTTTGTAAAACCAATAGAAATGCCTGATGTTTTACGCAAACAGGGAGTCAGCGAAGAAAGTTATCTGCGAGGTCGTTTAAGTTCTGCAACCAAACTGGCGCGCTATATTGTGATGAGTTCTTTACGCTCCTCAAGAGCTGCGTTGCTGGAACATGTTTCAGGAACAAATGAGGCGTTGAGTATGTTCGACATACAAAATTTCACGAAAGCAGAAACCGGCAATATGAAAAAAATGATTGCCAATATATCAGGGATGTTACCAAAAAATAAATTGCACGTACCATTGCCGGACTGGTTGAGTGATCTCAAACTTCATCGCGCAGCCTGTGAGGAAGATTTAGCGCGTTATGAGAAGATTGCCACCCTGACTTTATGTCTCAGCGATTCACGTGAACGCCACAAGGCTGAATTACTATCGAGTTTGCATAAACAATTCGATCTGTTATTAGCTTTCGACACTCGGCCGATATCGTTGGCGGCAATTCGCAATATTCTGAACACATATAAAAATGTTCGTACTCTCTTGGCCTCAGGTGATGAGACATCCGATCGCGCAATCTTACTTGAGGAATTTGCTTTAGGATCAAAATCGCGTTGCATCGGTCTCTGTTCGGACAGTCTTTCAGAAGGTGTGAATCTGCAACAGGCGCAGGCATTAGTGCATCTGGATATGCCCAGTGTGGTGCGTATTGCCGAACAGCGTGCAGGCCGTGTCGATAGGATGGACAGTCCGCATAAACGGATAGAAGTCTGGTGGCCGGACGATGCGCCTGAATTTGCTTTGTCTACGGATGAGAAATTCATTGAACGCTTCGAGACCGTGGAAAAGCTACTCGGCTCCAATATGCCGCTGCCTGAACATCTCCAGAAACAACGTCACGTATCTGTATCAACGAAACAGTTGGTAGCGGAATATGAAAAGGCCGATGCCGAGCCCTGGGATGGCATCGACGATGCCTTCTCACCCGTGCGTGCCTTGGTATCGGGTGAGAAGGCATTGGTTAACTCTGCAACTTATGAGCACTATAGATCCAGAAATGAGCGCATTTTATCGCGCGTCAGTCTTATTCGATCAGCCTATCCTTGGGCATTTT
Source organism: Gammaproteobacteria bacterium (assembly GCA_041746095.1). GTDB lineage: Bacteria > Pseudomonadota > Gammaproteobacteria > JBGTHR01 > JBGTHR01 > JBGTHR01. The sequence continues at coordinate 3,629 of JBGTHR010000125.1, forward strand.
TCTGTCTGACTTCAGGCACCTTCGGTGCACCTCGGTGGGTATTGATTCCAAGTTACATGGGCAAGTCAGTCACGGTGTTGAGTGATGTGGCCAATGCATTGCGTGAGCGTTTGGGCGACAATGTTAAAGACCTCAAGCTTGATGACACATCATCCGAAGTCTTACAACGTTTTCTCAAGCGGTTGCCAGAGGTAGAGCGCATGTTGCTGTCGCGCAAGAAACAGCGAGCACTTGATGAAATGGGGGAATGTATAAAATCTGCCCTTGATCATGCCAGCAAGCTGCAAAAACAGGATACAGTAGATCATCTGACTGCGCTGCAAAATATTCTGCGGAATGTTTCAAATCGTCAACCTGACTGGGATGAGGTCGCGGCGCGCTGGCTTGATGTGATCCGTCCCGTGTGGTTCGAGCGCTTGAATGATCCGAAACGTAAAAAACCGCTGCTATTGAGGGATATTCTCCCAGATCTGCAGGCCAAACCAGAATGGCTGATCGAACAGATGGAAGCGCATTTTCAAAAATTTCCAGTGCTACCGGATTCTGATGAGCGCGTGCGGGTGTGTATCGTAGGAGTAGGCTGATCTCATAACCTTACAACTTGCAGAGCAGCAATGGAATAACCTGATTGCAGCTTTCAGTAGTAATCCACGCGTTACCGGACAAAGGCTTGCCTCAGATAAAACCCTCTCATCTTGTATCATGCGAAATCGAAATAATCCGTTGATAGATTGGCTGCTGCTGATGGCATTGGTTGTGATGTTCGGCAGCGCCTTTATGCTGACCAAGATTGCCGTAGAATATGTGTCGCCGCAGCTGGTTGTGGCTGGACGGCTTACGATCGGAGCGGTCGTTCTGCTTATACTGGTGGTTGCGAATCGTCAGTCTTTGAGTGACCTGTGGCGTCTGGGCTGGTTTGTCCCGGTGCTGGCAGTGATGGGTAACTGCGCACCGTTTTTTCTGATCAGCTGGGGACAACAGGGCATCGATAGTGGACTGGCGGGTATTCTGATGGCGGTGATGCCTCTGGTCACAGTGGTGCTGATTCAATGCTTTGTCGCCGAGGATCGCTTATCAGGCATGGGTATCGCCGGATTTGTGCTCGGATTTCTGGGTATCGTGGTATTGATGGGTGCTGATTCACTGACAGAATTCGGCGTCTCTGGCGAGAACCTGATGTCGGAGTTGGCGGTGCTGGCAGGTGCAGTGTGCTACTCCATCAACTCGGTAATCGCCAGGCGTCTGCCACCGCATGATTTCCTGATGTTGTCCGCCGCAGTTATTCTGACCGGCAGTCTCATTATGCTGCCACCCGCCTTGCTGACGGAGAGTACCTGGGCTTTTCAGCCTTCGTTTGGCGTTATAGTTTCCCTGATTCTGTTGGGAGTTTTCCCTACCGGCCTGGCGACCATCGTATATTTTAAGTTGATTGCCTCGGCAGGACCTGCCTTTATGTCGCAGATCAATTACCTGTTACCGGTCTGGGCCGTGCTGATGGGTGTCTTGTTTTTGGATGAGGCATTACACTGGAATACATTGATCGCCTTATTACTGATCCTTGCTGGAATCGCACTGACTCAGATAAGTGGCCGAACACCTGTAGATCCTCCGATTGTGAAAGGCTGAACGCGTAATTTCAATTAAGCAGCGGGAAGGCCACCAACACGGACGTAGATCACACAGCCCTGTGTGGAGAATGGTTTGTGTTTGCTCATATGGGGTCCGCGACTCCAGGCGCCAGCAGGATATTGGCCGTGTTCGTCCTCAAAAGTGCCTTCCAGCACCAGAATCTCTTCGCCGCCGCAGTGGGCGTGATGATTAAAATACGTCCCCGGTTCCCATTTAACCAGCGCCATGCTCTCATGATAGTTTTCCTGGGAATACAGTGGCTTGACAGACAGGCCGGGTACGAGTCCGGGCAGCCATTGCTGAGTGGTGGTATCCAGTTTGAGATGCTTGCGATCAGCGCCGTCATATTGCCGTAATCTTACCAACAGGGTACAGCCAGTATCAGAATGTGGTGCATGCTGAGTCCCACTCGGATTGAGAAGATAAGTGCCTGCGGGATAATCGCCGTGTTCGTCACTGAATACACCACTCAATACCAGGATTTCCTCGCCCTGCGGGTGACTGTGAACCGGAAATTTTCCGCCCGCATCATAGCGGACGATGCTGGTGACCGGCCCCGATTCGCCGCCTTCCCGATACAGGGGTTTGCGCCAGACGCTGCCGCTGGGACTGGACTCCCAGTCCATGCTAGAGGTATCCATTCGCGCGTACTTTGAGAGGTCTGAATTGATATTTTGCATGATCGTCCTGTGGATTGTATTGCCTGGATTTTAATAAACCGGAAACGGAATGCTAATGCTGCACATTATAATGGCTATGGGCGGTGATCTGGCAAGGTTGAGCGGAATGACAGCCCGGTTGTATTCCATGCGTATGACTATGGATTTGAGGGATTAAGAGCAGTGGGGTAAGACTCCGTGACGATTTAGTATGCGTAATGCGTGGGGAGCGAGCAGGGTTTTGGTGCGCTTATTTGTAAATATTGATGTAGATACAATCACTTATACGTGAGGCTGTATTGGCGTGCCGGTAGAATTGATCTGTATGGTAAGGTATTATTCCAGCTAGAATATTATGCAGAATTAAAGTCCAAATCCGCTGTCCCAACGTATTAATATAAGTAGCAAGCGATTGAGCAGGTTATTTAATAGAATGTTAGAATATTTCGATATACAACATTAATGACGACTTATGACACAACCGAATAGACAACTTGTAGACACTGCAGCCAGGCCAGTACGGGATCTCAGGATATCCGTCACTGACCGCTGCAACTTTCGCTGCACCTATTGCATGCCGAAGGAAGTCTTCGACTCGGACTATCGCTTTCTGCGCCATTCCGATCTGCTGACCTTCGAAGAGATTGCGCGGCTCGCCGCAGCGTTTGTACGGCACGGCGTCGAGAAAATCCGGCTGACGGGTGGCGAGCCGTTGTTGCGCAAGGATCTGCACAAGCTGATTGCGATGTTGTCGCCGCTGACAACGCACGGCGGCAGTGAGCTCGACATCGCGCTGACGACCAACGGCTCGGTGCTCGCCCGCAAG